>DATCRO010000419.1:0-5092 GCA_036569025.1 Burkholderiaceae bacterium | reverse complement strand
GTGCCCGCCGTGCTGGGCTACAACTTCCTCCTGCGCCGCAACAGCGCGGTGCTGGACGAGGTGCGCGACTTCTCGGGCGAGCTGCACGGCGTGCTGCTGGGCTCGGGCGCGCCCGCGTCCGCGAGCGCGGGCGCCCACGCGGGCGCGACGGCCACGGCGGCGGCCTGACATGGCGATGAACCTGCCTGCCGCCGGAGGCGAGGACCAGGCGGTCGCGGCCATCAACACCACGCCGCTGGTCGACGTGATGCTGGTGCTGCTGATCATCTTCCTGATCACGATCCCGGTGGTGAACTTCTCCGTGCCCGTCGCCCTGCCCAAGCAGCGCAACCAGGTGCGCGAGAGCCAGCCCAGGGACATCGTGATCTCCGTCGACGCGCACGGCGCCACGTTCTGGTTCGACAGCCGGGTCGCCGGCGACGAGGCCCTGGCCGACAAGCTCAAGGCCGTGTCGCTGCAGGACCCGCAGCCCGAGATCCACATCCGCGGCGACGCCCGCAGCGACTACGCGCCGGTGGGCCGCATCCTCTACGCATGCCAGCGCGCCGGAATCCGGCACGTCGGCTTCATCACCGAACCGCCGCCCAAGGGATGAGCGCCATGTCCAGCAAGCTCCGCGCGCGCCGCCGCGCCCCCGCCGACGACCTGCCGGTGGCCGACATCAACACGACGCCGCTGATCGACGTGATGCTCGTGCTGCTGGTGATGATCATCATCACGCTCCCCGTGCAGCTGCACGCCGTCAACCTGCGCCTGCCCACCGGCGACCCGCCGCCGGCCGAGCGCAAGCCGGAGGTGGTGCAGATCGACATCGCGCCGGGCGGCACGCTGGCATGGAACGGCGCGCCCGTCGCCGACGCGGCGGCGCTCAAGGCGCTGCTGGCCGCCGCCGCGGCGCAGGCCGAGCCGCCGGAGATCCATGTGCGACCCGACCAGTCCGCCAGGTACGACGCGTTCGCGGCCGTGATGGTGGCCGCCAACCAGGCCGGACTGACCAAGGTCGGCGTCACCGGCAGCGAGCAATTCATACCGAAGTGAGGACCCCATGAGTGCTGTACTCGATCCGCACGGCGCCGCGCTGCGCGCGCCCCTGCCCATCCCCGCCCGGCCCGCGCCGGCACCGGCCGAAGTACTGCCGTTCCCGCGGCGGGCGCGCCCGTCCGCGCGTGCGAAGGCGCAGGTCAAGGGCCGCGGCACCGGGATCGCCGTGGTGGCCGGCATCCACGTGCTGTTCGGCTGGGCACTGGTGTCGGGGCTCGCGCAGCACGTCGTCGACGCGGTGCGCAAGCCCATCGACATGGCCATCATCGCCGAGACCCCGCCGCCGCCTCCGCCGCCGCCCAAGGTCGAGAAGGTGGTCGAGCGCCCGAAGGCCGCGACGCCGCCGCCGCCGGCCTACGTGCCCCCGCCCGAGGTGGTTCCGCCGCCGGCGCCGCCCGCGCCGACGATCGTGGCCACCGCTGCCGAGCCGCCGAAGGAGCCGGTGGTCGCCGCGCCGCCGGCCCCCGCCCCCGCGCCGCCGCCGGCGGTCGTGCGCCAGGAGGTGAGCCTCGCCTGCCCCGGCTACCAGTCCGCCCTGGCCACGGTGCTGGAGGACGCGATCGACCGCGTCGGTGTCACGGGCACGGTGCGCACGCGGCTGACGGTGCGTGGCGGCCAGGTGACCGACGTCGCGTTCCTGTCCGGGCCCAAGGAGTACACGAAGTACGTGCAGGCCGCGGTCAAGCGCATGCACTGCTCCGCGGGCGGCGCGGACGAGGTGCAGGTGCCGCTCGACGTGAACTTCGCGCGATAGACCCTGCCGAGCTCGCGGGCGTGGGCGGCCCTTAGGATGGCCGTCCCGCCTGTCTACCGACACCGACATGAAACGCACCCTCGCTTCGCTCGCCGCGGTCCTCGCGCTCGCCAACGCCTCGTCGGCCCGCGCGCAAGCGGCGCCGGACTTCAGCAAGGTCGAGATCAAGGCGACCCAGCTCGCGCCCGACTTCTGGACGCTGGAAGGCCAGGGCGGCACGATCAGCGTGCTGACCGGCAACGACGGCATCCTGCTGGTCGATTCGCAGTTCGCGCCGCTGACCGACAAGCTCGTCGCCGCGATCCGCAGGTTCTCGGACAAGCCGATCCGCTTCCTGGTCGACACCCATGTGCATCCGGACCATGTCGGCGGCAACGCGAACTTCGCGCGGCTGGGCGCGACGATCTTCGCGCGCGACCAGCTGCGCTGGCGCCTGGAGCATCCGAACGCGGCGGCCGACGGCACGCCCGGCAAGCCCGCGCCCGACGAGGCGCTGCCGGTGGTGACGTACAACGCCTCGCTGTCGATCCACGTCGACGGCGAGGACGTGCGCCTGCTGCCGGTCGTCGCGGCGCACACCGACGGCGACACGGTCGTCTCGTTCCCCGGTCACGACATCATCGCGGCGGGCGACATCTTCCGCAGCGTCGGCTACCCGTACGTCGATCTTGCCAGCGGCGGCTCGCTGGCGGGCATCCTCGAGGGCCTGAGCGAGATCGTCGACCGCTCGGGCCCGGCCACGAAGATCGTTCCAGGCCACGGCCCCATCGTCGATCGCAACGCGGTGCTCGCGCAGCGCGACCTGATCCTGGCCGTGCGTGCCAAGGTGCTCACGCTGATCGAGCAGGGCAGGACGGTCGACGAAGCCGTTGCCGCGCATCCGACGGCGGAGTTCGACGCGCGGGTGCCGCAGTCGGCGCAGACGGCGGATCGGTTCGTGCGGTGGGTGTATGCGGAGGTGGCGGCGAACCGCTGACCGGACCGCCGAAGGGGCCGGCACTCTCGAGAGGCTGCCGGATCCTCTCGCTCCGCGCGCCGACTCGCTGCCGAAGGGGTCTGGCCTCTCCTCGAATCGCGCGGTTTCGTCGTCCAGGGGCGAGGTTTCTTCCGCGATTCGAGGACAGGCCTGACGCCGTTTCGCCCGGGGATCGGGGTCAGGCCTGTCCTCCCTTCGCGGCAGGGATGTCGCTGCGATCGACATCGTGGCGCGAAGCGAGGAGAGGCCAGACCCCTGGTCAGCCCGCCGCGAAGCAGTACAGCAGCCCCGCGCCGCCCGTGCTGACCAGGTTGTCCTGGCTGCAGCCGCGGCTCTTGTGCGCCGAGTTCCACGAGGTGTTGCCGCCGCCGGCGCGGTCGAAATGGCCCAGCTGGGTCGAGGCGTCGCTCGCGCTGCTCGTGTAGTTGCGGCAGGTGTGGTCGGCGGTGTCGGCATACGCGCGGCCATCGGGCTGCGAGCCGGTGATGACGTCGTGCACGTTGGGCTTGTCGCCGAATCCCGGGCGCGTCTCGCCGGTCTCCGTGAAGACCGTGGCCTTGCTGAGGTTGTTGCCCAGCTGCGCCAGCTCGATCGTGTCGCCGTGCAGCTGGGCGATGTCCTTGGCGATGACGGCACCGCGCGCGTTGATCCACGGACCCGCGCCGATGCGGTCGCGCGCGTTCACGGCCGGCGCGCCGTCGGCCGCCTGCGTGCTCAGATAGGCGCGCCAGGTGCGATGGCCGAAGCCGACCGCGGCGGCCAGCTTCTGGCAGTGCGCGTCGGCGCCGGCCAGGCCGCCGAGGTTGCCGCCCTGGCCGATCGGCTCGCTGGTCAGGAAGAAGCTGAAGTCCTTGGGCAGGGGGCGCGGCGCGGAGGCGGCCGGAGCGGGCGACGACGCCGACTGGGCGTGCGCCGCGAGCGCGGTGGACAGCGTGGCGGCGACGGCCAGCACGGTGCAGGCGGCGAGCGCGGTCGATTCGGAGCGGATCTTCATGGTCGTGGCCTCAGTTGGCGTTGCGGAAGTCGTCGTGGCAGGACTTGCAGGTCTTCTGCAACTTGCCGAACTGGTCCTTGACGGCGCCCGCGTCGCTGCCGGCCGAGACCAGGCGCACCAGTTCGTTCGACTCCCTGGCGAAGTCGCCGCCGTGCTCGGCGAACCTGGCCGTGTTGGTGAAGGCGTCGGCCTTGACCGAGGTGTCGTGCCAGCCCTTGCCCGTCTCGGTGCCGGGGGGAAACAGGCTGCCCAGGCCCGAGTTGGCGATGGCGGCGATCGCGTTGGCGGAACGCAGCACCTGGTCCTTGTTGTAGCCGCCGTCGAGGCTGGCCTTGATGCGGCCGGAGTTCCAGGCGACCACCTGGAACGCCGACTGGCGCCACTTGATGAGGTTCTCGGGCCTGGGCGCCTGCTGTGCGAGCGCGGTACCCGCGGCCGCGAGCGCGGCGGCCAGCAGGAGGATCGTGCGAGTCGTGTTCATGTCGAAAGCGTCGTGTCGTCGGGAATCACTGGAATGGCTTGTGGACGTCGTGGCAGTCGTTGCAGGCGTGCGCGAGATCGACGGCGGCCCTGGACGCGGCCTCGTAGTCCTGCGCGCCGAGTGCCGCGGGGATCGCAGTGGCCAGCGCCTTGCCGCTGCGCGACATGTCGACGGCGTCGGCCTTCTGGCCGTCGGCGACGAAATACGCCTCCATCAGCCCGTACAGGCGCACGAGCTCCTGCGCGTCGGCGATGGCGGCATCCGTCCTGCGCGCGTCGATGTTTCTCTGTACCTCGACGCTGTGCTTGTCGATGGCACGCATCCAGACGTCGAAGTCGAGCACGCTGGCGGCGCGCGCCACGGTGGCAGCGGTGGCGGCTAGCGCGAGCGCCGCGACGGCGGCGAGCGTCGCGCGGGGGCGCGGCGTGGGTCCCATGTCAGTCCTTCTTGTATTTCTCGTGGCAGTTCTTGCACGAGCGCGTGAGCTGGTTGACGGCCTCGCCGGCGGCGTCGAAGTCCTTGGCCTCGATGGCCTTGAGCGCCTGCGCGGCCAGTTCCTGCGTGCGGTGCGCGAAGCCGGCCGCGTCGGCGGTGTCGGGCTTCTCGCCGTAGTGCGACTCGACGCGGGCGAAGGTTTCGACGAGCGAGCGGGCGTCGGCCGCAGCGGCCGTGCCGTCCTTCATCGCGACGTCGGAATCGAGGCTCTTGGCGGTGTCGTCGATGCCGCGCATCAGGTCGCCATCGACCTCGATGTCGGTGCCTTCGCTGAACGCGGTACCGGCCAGCGCGAACGCCAGGGCGGCGATGGGAAGGGTCTTGTGGATGGAACTCATGTCGGGGAACGAT
>DATCRO010000418.1:0-5698 GCA_036569025.1 Burkholderiaceae bacterium | reverse complement strand
GCGCGGATCGACGAGGTCGTGGCGCAGTCGACCTGCGCCCGCCACCAATGGCCCGGACGCGGCGTCGCTCCCCGCGGCTACCTGCTGGGCATGGGCCGCACCTATGCGAAGGCCTGGTGCGAGCTGCGGCACCCGGCCTCGGTCGCCGCACGCGTGGCCGGAACGAATTTCGATGCGGCCACCGACGCCCTCGCCCACTACGGCCGCGCCGGCGGCTCGCCGCAGGACCGGTTGCGCGCGCTCTACGCCCTGGCGCTCGGCGAGGGCATGCGCGAGAGCACCGGCAACGCGTCGGCCGGCTTCAACCGCGGCGTGCGGCACGCGTCGGCCCGGGACGCCGAGGCCGGCCTGTTCCAGGTCATGCCCAACTCGCTGCACGACTCGCCTTGGCTGGGTGAGCTCTACGACCAGTACCGTGCACAGCCGGCTTGGTGCCTGCGCGAGGTGTTCATGGCGGGCACGAAGGATCGCCGCCAACCCGTGCTCGGCGAAGGCCCCGATGCCCAATTCCAGCGTTTCACCAAGGCCTGCCCCGCCTTCGCCGTCGACTACGCGACGATCGTGCTGCGCACCGACCTGCGCAAGTTCCCGCCGGTGCGCCATCGCAAGGCGCAGCTGGTGCCGGCCTGCGTGGCGATGTTCGAGGAGGTCGAGCGCGTGGCTGCGGACGACTGCGGCGTCCCGGATGCGCCAGGTGCCCGCATGCCCGCGGCGATCAGCGCGTCTCGATCCGCTGCAACAAGCACACCGCCCGCGTCTCGATCGCCTTGAGCTCGCCCACCGGCCCCATCTTCTCGGCCGTCTTGGCCTTCACGTTGACGACGTCGACCGCCAGGCCCAGCGTCTCGGCCAGGCGCGCGCGCATCGCGTCGATGTGCGGCGCCAGCTTGGGCTTCTGCGCAACGATGGTGGAGTCGACGTTGACCGGCTCCCAGCCGGCCGCGCGCACGCGGCGCACGCATTCGGCCAGCAGGGCGATCGAGTCGGCGCCCTTGAAGGCGGCGTCGGTGTCAGGGAAGTGGCGGCCGATGTCGCCCAGGCCGGCGGCGCCGAACAGGGCGTCGGTGATGGCGTGGCACAGCGCGTCGGCGTCGGAATGCCCGAGCAGGCCGTGCGTGTGCGGGATCGTGACGCCGCCCAGGATCAGCGGGCGGCCCTCGACGAGCTGGTGCGTGTCCCAGCCTTCGCCGATGCGAAACGGAATGGTCATGGGTGGGCTTTCGGTGCGTGCGGCGCGCGGCTCGGAATCCGTCGCTACGCGCCGGCTGTCGGGAATGCGGGCTTCGCCCGCGATCCCAACAGCCGCTCCGCGAGCGCGAAGTCCTCGGGCCAGGTCACCTTGAGGTTGTCGAAATCGCCGCGCACCAGGCGCGGCGCGAAGCCCGCGGCCTCGATGGCGCTGGCCTCGTCGGTGATCCGCAGTTCGGGTCGCGCCAAGCCGGCGCGCAGCGCATTGCGCAGGACGCCGAGGCGGAACATCTGTGGCGTCTGCGCGGTCCAGATCTGCTCGCGCGGGACGGTGGCGGCGACGCGCGAATCGTCGCCGGCGAGCTTCAAGGTATCTGACACAGGCAATGCCAGCAGGCCGCCGACGGCGTCGTCGCGGCACTCGGCGATCAGGCGGCGGATGGAATCGGGATGGACCAGACAGCGCGCCGCGTCGTGCACCAGCACCCAGTCGGTGGGCAGCGCGCCGCGCGCGAGCAGGTCGTGCAGGCCCGCGTAGACCGTCTCGGCGCGCGTGGCGCCGCCGACGTTGGCGCGCCAGCACGCGGCCGCCGCCTCGGCGTCGCCCTCGGCGGCCAGCGCGGCGAACTGCGTGTCGCCGGGGGACAGCACGACCAGCGTGCCATCCAGTTCGGCCACCCGGCCCAATGCCTCCAGCGTCCACAGCACCAGCGCTCGGCCGCCGAGCGATTCGTACTGCTTGGGGCCGGCCGCACCCGAGCGGGAGCCCGAACCGGCGCAGGGCACCAGCGCGAAGAATCGCCGGCGGCCGTGCGGATGGGTGAAGGAATCACCGCGCTGGGGACTGGTCATGGTGGAGATTCTAGAATCGTCGCGCTCCCTGCTCGACTTTCACGGGCACCACGCCTTGCCGGCGCCCTTCTTGCCGGGTGTCAGGTCTCGAATCGTGCACTTTCGCCCGTGCCCGAGTGCACGATTCAAGACCTGACCCGACAGGAAGGCGCGTCCAAGGCGTGTCGTCATTTCTGCTCCCGTCATGCAACTGCCCTCGCTCGCTCCCGGACAACGCTTCACCCTGCCCCGCCCGCCCGGCGCGGCCGACGCGCTGCTGATCGCCCGCCTGGCCTCCGGGCGCGCGGCGCAGGGCCAGCTGACGCTGGTCGTATGCGCGGAGCCGGCCGACAGCCAGCGCCTGGCCGACGAGCTGCCGTTCTTCGCGCCGCACCTGCGCGTGGCCATCTTCCCGGACTGGGAGACGCTGCCCTACGACCAGTTCTCGCCGCACCAGGACCTCGTCTCCGAACGCCTGGCCACGCTGTGGCGGCTGTACCGCAAGAGCCAGGGACTGTCGAGCGCCAACACCGGCGCGCCCGTCGCGGCACCCAAGGGCAAGGGCGCGCCCGACCCCACGCGCAGCGTCGACGCCAACAAGGAGGACGACGAGGGCGTCGACGTCGTTCTGCTGCCGGCCAGCACCGCGCTGACGCGTCTCGCGCCGCCGTCGTTCCTGGCGGCCACCACGTTCAACTTCAAGCAGAAATCGCGGCTGGACGAGGCCGCGCTGCGCGCGCAGCTGACGCTGGCGGGCTACTCGCACGTCAGCTCCGTGGTGTCGCCGGGCGAGTACGCCGTGCGCGGCGGCCTGATCGACCTGTTCCCGATGGGCTCCAGCGTGCCCTACCGCGTCGACCTGTTCGACAACGAGGTCGACTCGATCCGCACCTTCGACCCCGACACCCAGCGCAGCCTGTACCCCGTGCCGCAGGTGCGCCTGCTGCCGGGCCGCGAGTTCGCGCTCGACGAGGCCTCGCGCAAGGCGTTCCGCGTGCGCTGGCGCGAACGCATCGAGGGCGACCCCACCAAGGCGCGCCTGTACAAGGACATGGGCAACGGCATCGCCGGCGGCGGCATCGAGTACTACCTGCCGCTGTTCTTCGACGAGACCGCGACGATCTTCGACTACCTGCCCGCCTCGGCGACGCTGGTGCTGCACGGCGCCGTCGACGAGGCGCTGCAGCGCTTCTGGTCCGACACCCGGGAGCGGTATCGGTTCCTGAAGGCCGACCCCGACCGGCCCATCCTGCCGCCGGAGGACATCTTCCTGAAGGACGCGCAGTTCTTCGACCGCACGCGGGCGTTCGCGGCGCTGTCGCTCAGGCCGCCGGGCGCGCTGGCCGCGCGCCGCACCGAAACCTCGGGAAGCGAGGATCACATCCGAGCCGAACCGAGCTCCCCCTCGGGGGGCAGCGACGGGAGGAGCGAGGGGGCCGTCGTGTCTTGGGCACGGCCGCTGCCCGACGTCAGTGTCGAACGCGGCGCGACGGCGCCGATGGCGCGACTGCAGAAGCACATCGATGCCACGCCGTACCGGATCCTGCTGGTCGCCGACAGCGAGGGCCGGCGCGAGACGCTGCTGGACATGCTGCGCGACCACCAGATCGAACCCGTGAGCGTCGCCACGCTGGCCGAGTTCGAGGCGGGCGACGAGAAGATCGCGATCACCGCCGCGCCAATCAGCGAAGGCTTCTTCTGGTTCGAGCCCGACGCGCAGCGCACGATCCAGTTCATCACCGAGAACGAGCTGTTCGCCACGGGGGCCACGCCGCGCAAGCGCCGCCGCGGCCAGGAGCAGACGAGCAGCGTCGACGCGCTCATCAAGGATCTGTCCGAGCTGAAGCTGGGCGACCCGGTGGTGCACGCGAGCCACGGCATCGGCCGCTACCAGGGGCTGATCAACATCGACCTGGGCGAGGGCCCGAGCGAGTTCCTGCACCTGGAGTACGCCGACAAGGCCACGCTGTACGTGCCCGTCGCGCAGCTCGCGCTGATCAGCCGCTACACGGGCGTGTCGGCGGAGGAGGCGCCGCTGCACAAGCTGGGCTCGGGCCAGTGGGACAAGGCGCGCCGCAAGGCCGCCGAGCAGGTGCGCGACGCCGCCGCCGAGCTGCTGAACCTGTACGCCCGCCGCGCCGCCCGCGACGGCCACTCGCACCGGTTCACGCCGCACGACTACGAAGCCTTCGCCACCAGCTTCGGCTTCGAGGAGACGCCCGACCAGCGTGCCGCGATCCACGCCGTCATCCAGGACCTGGTCAGCCCCAAGCCGATGGACCGGCTGGTGTGCGGCGACGTCGGCTTCGGCAAGACGGAAGTCGCGCTGCGCGCCGCGTTCGTGGCCGTGCACGGCGGCAAGCAGGTCGCGCTGCTGGCGCCCACCACGCTGCTGGCGGAGCAGCACTACCAGACGATCTCCAGCCGCTTCGGGCAGTGGCCGGTGAAGGTGGCGGAGATGTCGCGCTTTCGCACCGCCAAGGAGATCAAGACGGCGATGGAGGGCCTGGCCGACGGCACGATCGACATCATCGTCGGCACGCACAAGCTGCTGTCGGCCGACGTCAAGTTCAAGCGCCTGGGCCTGCTGATCATCGACGAGGAGCACCGCTTCGGCGTGCGCCACAAGGAGGCCATGAAGGCGCTGCGCGCGGAGGTCGACGTGCTCACGCTGACCGCCACCCCGATCCCGCGCACGCTGGGCATGGCGCTGGAAGGCCTGCGCGACCTGTCGGTGATCGCCACCGCGCCGCAGCGGCGCCTGGCCATCAAGACCTTCGTGCGCAACGAGAGCCAGGGCACGATCCGCGAAGCCGTGCTGCGCGAGCTCAAGCGCGGCGGCCAGGTCTACTTCCTGCACAACGAGGTCGAGACGATCCCCAACCGCCTCGAGAAGCTGCAGCAGTTGCTGCCCGAGGCGCGCATCGCGATCGCGCACGGCCAGATGCCCGAGCGCGAGCTCGAATCGGTGATGCGCGACTTCGTCGCCCAGCGCATCAACGTGCTGCTGTGCTCCACCATCATCGAGACGGGCATCGACGTGCCCACCGCCAACACCATCGTCATCAGCCGCGCCGACAAGTTCGGCCTGGCGCAGCTGCACCAGCTGCGCGGGCGCGTCGGCCGCTCGCACCACCAGGCCTACGCCTACCTGATGGTGCCGGACGTCGAGGGCCTGACCAAGCAGGCCGCGCAGCGCCTGGACGCCATCCAGGCGATGGAGGAACTCGGCTCGGGCTTCTATCTCGCGATGCACGACCTGGAGATCCGCGGCGCCGGCGAGGTGCTGGGCGAGAACCAGAGCGGCAACATGATGGAGGTCGGCTTCCAGCTGTACAACGACATGCTGGCCGAGGCCGTGCGCGCGCTCAAGTCCGGCCAGGAGCCCGACCTGCTGTCGCCCACCGGCGCGTTCGGCGGCGGCATCGACATCAAGCTGCACGCCCCCGCCCTGCTGCCCGATGCCTATTGCGGCGACGTGCAGACGCGGCTGTCGCTGTACAAGCGCCTGGCCACCGCGGAGCGCCCCGAGACGCTGGATGCGCTGCTCGAGGAGATCACCGACCGCTTCGGCAAGCTGCCGCCGCAGGGCCAGGCGCTGTTCGACACGCACCGGCTGCGCATCCTGGCCAGGAGCTACGGCGTGCTGAAGGTGGACGCGAACCCCAAGGTCATGAAC
>DATCRO010000417.1:0-11656 GCA_036569025.1 Burkholderiaceae bacterium | reverse complement strand
TCCTGGCCCTGCGCGATGACGGCCGCGATGGCGTTGGGGAAGTAGCCGACGGCGAGGTCGGCGTCGCCGTCCTCGACCAGGCGGCGCGGGTCGCGCGTGGTCAGCGGCAGGATGCGGACGTTGGCGATCGCCTCGGCGTTCTCGATCGCGACGACCAGCGCCGGCAGCAGCATCGCGGCGGTGGCGTCCGCCATGGCGATGCTGAAGGTGGCGGCATCGCGCGCCGGGTCGAAGTCGGGCGGCGACAGCGCGCCCTGCAACTGGGCCAGCGCGCTGCGCACCTGCGGCCACAGCACCTCGGCGCGGACCGTCGGGCGCATGCCGTGGGCGGTGCGGTGGAGCAGTTCCTCGCCGACCGCGACATGCAGGCGCTTGAGGGCGTGGCTGGCCGCCGGCTGGGTCATCGCGAGGCGCTCGGCGGCGCGCGTGAGGCTGCCCTCGGCCATCACGGCGTCGAAGACGCGCAGCAGGTTGAGGTCCAGCGTGCGGAAGTTCACGAGATTGACCGTCGAGCAAGATATGAATGCCAAGCATATCTTGGATGTCCAACATTCATTGGCATGTCACCGGGAAAACACCTACAGTCCTTCCATCGCACCTTACCAAGGTGCTCTTGCAGGGACTCACACCATGACCGCCATCACTTCCGGTACCTACGGCCACCAACCGATCTTCACGGGCGCGATCCGCCAACTGGTCGCCGGCCTGTTCTCGTCCTCGCGCCCGGCCCGCAAGCCGGCCGCCGCCACCGTGCGCCCGGCGCTGGTCGCCAACGCCCACCGCGTGCGCATCCGCGAAGCCAACGACGTGCGCGCCCTGGCCCGCAGCGTCGAGATGCATTCGCCGGGCTTCGCCGCGGACCTGTACGCCGCCGCGTCGCGCCACGAAGGCTACGACGACTGAGCTTGATCCCGGCTCGCGATGAGCCGGTGCGTCCGGGGAACGGCGCTTCGCGCCGCCAGGGAGCCGGCGCCGCGTTCCCCTAGCGCTTTTCAACGATCGTGGGCACCAGTCGAAGCGCCGTGCGGACCTTGTCCGCCGCGCTCCTGGCCTCGTCCCGCGACGTGTAGGGCCCCGCCTGCAGCTTGTTGAGACCGCGGTCGCTGAAGACCGCCAGCAGCGGGGCCAGCCAGGGTTGCTCGTCGATGAGCTTGCGCTGGAAGTCGAGCGCGCCGTCGCGCTGCCTGAAGGCGCCCAACTGCAGCCACCAGCCGATGCCGGCGGTGGTGTCGGCGCGCGCCCTTTCATCGGGCTTGTCCGGCGACGGGCCCGAGACCACCGATTCGCTGACCGTCGTCACCGTGCCTGGCGCGGGCGTGGTCGCGTCCACCGCCGCCGCCGCGCCGAGGTCGACGCCGGGCGTTGTCGCGGGCGATTGCGGCGCGGCCTGCGTGCCCGTGTCCATCCCTGGCCGGGCCGTGTCCGCGGCCGTCGCGATGACGTCGCCGGCTGCCGGCGGCAGCGCGGTCGCGACGGCGGGCGCCGCCACGGCGGTCGGGCGCGGTCGCGTCACGCCCGGGCGCGTGGGCACGCTCCTGTCGAGGTCGCCCAGCGTCACCGCCGTCGGCGCCTCCCCCGGCGCGGCCTTGCGGAACGCGGCGCCGGTGCGGATGTCGTCCGCGGTGATGCGCGTCACCTCCACCGGCGTCACGCCGCCCAGCACGCCCAGCTTCAGCGCGGCGGTGTAGGACAGGTCGATCACGCGACCCGGCGAGAACGGGCCGCGGTCGTTCACGCGCACGATCACTTCCTTGCCGTTGGCCGGGTTGCGCACGCGTGCGTAGCTCGGGATCGGCAGCGTCTTGTGCGCCGCCGTCATCGCGTACATGTTGTAGGCCTCGCCGCTGGCGGTGCGCCGGCCGTGGAACTTCTTGCCGTACCACGAGGCCAGGCCCTTCTCGGTGAGCGCGCGATCGTCGGTCAGCGGCGTGTACGTCTTGCCGCCGATCTCGTAGGGCTTGTTGGGCCCGCCGTTGCGGATGGCCTCGATCCTGGGCTCGGCGTCGGGCACGGCCTCGAGGTTGGCCGGCGGATGCGCCTCGGGGCCGTCGCGCTCGGCGTTGCCGGGCGGCAGGCGCGAGACGTTGCCGGGGCCGGGCGCCGTGGGCGTCGTCTGGCAGGCGGCCAGCACCGCGAGCAGCAGCGCCGACGCGGCGACGCGCAGCGGCTGTCGCACGCAGGTCCCGGTTAGCGGCGGGGAGGACGGTTCACGATCGGGCATTCGGCGAGTCTGTGGCCCGTGGGCGGGCGTCGCGCGCGGCGCGTCGGCCGGCGCAAGGGAAGCTTACACCGAGGCCGTCCCGCGCCGGCATCGACGCTCACCGCCCGGACGATGTGTTTCAATCCTTGCACACCCACGGGCGCGCGCCTGCCGCACGCCGATGCGAGGACGTTTGCCCATGACATCGAAGCTTCGCCGCTGCGCGGTGCACCTGGCGGCCGCGGCCGTCGCCGCCAGCCTGCCCGCCGCGGCGGCCGTCGTCCCGCCCGGCACCGTGATCGCCGCGAAGCAGGAACTGGTGCGCAACAACGGCGCCGAGCCCGAGTCGCTGGATCCGCAGCTGATCGAGTCGACCAACGCCTTCAACATCCTGATCGACCTGTTCGAGGGCCTGACCGCGCTCGACAACCACGCCAGGGTGGTGCCCGGCGTCGCGGAATCGTGGAAGCAGGTCGAACCGACGACCTGGGTGTTCAGGCTGCGCAAGGACGCGCGCTGGTCCAACGGCGAGCCGGTGACGGCGCCGGACTTCGTGTACGGCTGGCATCGCCTGGTCGACCCGAAGAACGCGGCGCCGCTCGGTTCGACGATGGGTGCCTACGTGTTGAACGGCGTGGCCATCACGCAGGGCAAGATGCCGGTGTCCGCGTTGGGCGTGCGGGCCCTCGATGCCGGCACGCTGGAGGTCAGGACGCCCGGCCCGCTGCCGTTCCTGCCCTACCTGCTGGCCAACGTGCAGTTCAGCCCGGTGCCGCATGCGCTCGTCGAGAAGTACGGGCGCGACTGGACCCGGCCCGGCAACCTGGTGGGCAACGGCGCATTCGTGCTCAAGGAGTGGCAGGTCAACAGCAAGGTGGTGGTCGAGAAGAGTCCGACCTACTGGGACGCCAGCCATGTCGTGCTCACGCGCTCGACCTACCTGCCGGTGGAGGACAACAACGCCGACCTGAAGCTGTACCAGTCCGGCGAAGACGACATGACCAACCGCACGCCGCCCGGCGCATACGAGGCGCTCAAGGCGCAATACCCCAGGGAGATGCACAACGGCACGCAGCTCTCGATCCGCTTCTGGGCACTCAACAACACCGACCCGTTGCTGCGCGACGTGCGCGTGCGCAAGGCGCTGTCGATGGTGATCGACCGCGAGCTCATGGCCGCCAAGGTGACCGCCGACGGCCAATTGCCGATCTACGGGCTCGTGCTCAAGGGCAGCGAGGGCGTCGACCCGGTGCGCTACGAATGGGCCGACTGGCCCATGGACAGGCGCGTGGCCGAGGCGCGCAGGCTGCTGGCCGAGGCCGGCGTCAAGCCCGGCACCCGCCTGAAGTACGCCTACAACACGAGCGACTATCACAAGAAGCTGGCGCTGTTCACCGCCTCGGAATGGAAGACCAAGCTGGGCCTGGAGACGGAGCTCGAGGCGATGGAATACAAGGTGCTCATCCACCGCCGCGAGAGCGCGCAGTACCAGGTCGCGCGCCACGCCTGGACGCCCGGCTACGCCGACATCACCGGCCTGCTGGCGTTGGTGGAATGCGGCAACGACGCCAACGACAACAAGAGCTGCAGCCGCGCGGGCGACGACCTGATGCACCAGGCCGCGGCGCTGTCCGACCCCGTCAGGCGAAAGGCGCTGCTGACGCAGGCGGTGCGCGTCGAGATGGAAGACTATCCGATGATCCCGCTGCTGCAGATGTCGCTGCCGCGCCTGGTCAAGCCCTGGGTCGGAGGCTATGACGACGCGAACGACCAGGACGCGTTCCGCAGCAAGGATCTCTACATCCTCAGGCACTGATCCCGCGGGCAATCGCCGAGGGTGGCGCGCGTGGCCGGCCCCTATACTGATCCGCTGACTTCACCCCAAGTCACGCACGGAGTCCCCTGGAAATGAACACGCGCCACAAGCCGTCGCTCGCTCGAGCCCTCGCCACCCTGGCGCTAGCCGCCGTCTCGTGCGTGGCCGTCCAGGCGGCCGTCATCCCGCCTGGCACCGTGCTGGCAGCCAGGCAGGAGATGGTGCGCAACAACGGCGCGGAGCCCGAGTCGCTCGATCCCGCGTACATCGAATCGGTGCCCGCCGGCGAGATCGATCGCGACCTGTTCGAAGGGCTGACCTCCTCCGACCACCACAGCAACGTCGTGCCCGGCGTGGCCGAGTCGTGGAAGCAGGTCGACCCGACGACCTGGGTGTTCAAGCTGCGCAAGAACGCGGTGTGGTCCAACGGCACGCCCGTGACGGCCGAGGACTTCGTCTACTCGTGGCGCCGCTTCCTCGACCCGAAGACCGCGGCCAAGATCGCCACCACCTACGGCATCTACCTGGCCAACGGCCTGGACGTCGTCAACGGCAAGAAGCCCGTCACCGACCTGGGCGTGCGCGCGATCGACCCGCAGACGCTGGAGGTCAAGACGGCCGGCCCGGTGCCGTTCCTGCCGGCGCTGGTGGCCGTGGCGCAGTACGGGCCGCAGCCCAGGGCGATCGTCGAGAAGTACGGCAAGGACTGGACCAAGCCGGGCAACATGGTGAGCAACGGCGCGTACGTGCTCAAGGACTGGCAGGTCAACAGCAAGGTCGTCGTCGAGAAGAATCCGAAGTACTGGGACGCGGCCAACGTGCAGCTCACGCGCGTCACCTTCCTGTGCGTGGAGGACGGCAACGCCGACCTGAAGCTGTACCAGTCGGGCGAGGAGGACTACATGCTCCAGCTCTCGCCGGGCGCCTACAACGCACTGAAGGCGCAATACCCGGCCGAGATGCACAACGGCCCGTTGCTGGGCCTGCGCTTCTACGCGCTCAACACCAGCGACCCTCTGCTCAAGGACGTGCGCGTCCGCAAGGCGCTGTCGATGGTGATCGACCGCCAGATCCTGTCCGACAAGGTGACCGCCGACGGCCAGGCGCCGCTGTACGGCCTGGCGGTCAAGGGCCTGGGCGCCATCCAGCAGACGCGCTACGACTGGGCCGACTGGCCGATGGACAGGCGCGTCGCCGAGGCGAGGAAGTTGCTCGCGGAAGCGGGCGTCAAGCCCGGCACGCACCTGAAGTTCACCTACAACAACAGCGACTACCACAAGAAGATGGCGATCTTCGCCGCCTCCGAGTGGAAGACCAAGCTGGGGCTGGACACCGACATGGACAGCCTCGAGTTCAAGGTGCTGATCCGCAAGCGCCACGACGGCGACTTCCAGATCGCGCGCCACGGCTGGGTGGCCACGTTCAACGACGCCACGCTGTTCCTCGCGCTGGTGCAGTGCGGCTCGGAGGTCAACGACCAGCGCAGCTGCAACAGGAAGGCCGACGAGCTGATCGCGCAGGGCAACGCCAGCACCGACCCGGCCAGGCGCGAAGCCCTCCTGACGCAGGCCGCCAGGCTCGCGATGGACGACTACCCGCTCATCCCGCTGCTGCAGTACTCGATCCCGCGCCTGATCAAGCCCTGGATCGGCGGCTACGACGACGCGAACGGCATGGACCGGTTCCGCAGCAAGGACTTCTACATCATCAAGCACTGACCGCGAAGCGTTGACGTCATGTGGGCCTACGTCGTCCGCCGCCTGCTGGTTACCGTCCCCACGGTGCTCGCCGTGGTCACGCTGTGCTACGTGCTGCTGCACCTGACGCCGGGCGGGCCGTTCGACGCGGAGCGCAAGGTGTCCGACGCGGTGCTGGCCAACCTGCAGGCCAAGTACCACCTGGACCTGCCGCCGTGGAAGCAGTACCTGTACTACCTGCGGGACCTGCTGCACGGCGACCTCGGCGCGTCGTTCCGCTACGCCGACTGGTCGGTCAACGACCTCGTCGCGCGGGCGCTGCCCGTGTCGCTGGCCATCGGGGGCACGGCGATGGTGGTGGCCGCGGTGCTGGGCGTCGCGCTGGGCATCACCGCGGCGCTGCGCCAGAACAGCGTGGTCGACGTCGGCGTCATGCTGGTGGCCAACATCGGCAGCGTGCTGCCGTCGTTCGTGCTGGGGCCGGTCCTGGTGCTCGTGTTCGCGATCCTGCTGCCCTGGCTGCCGTCGGGCGGGTGGGACGACTTCGCGCCGCGCTACATGATCCTGCCGATCGCCCTGCTCACGCTGATCAACGTGGCCACCATCGGCCGCATCATGCGCGGCAGCCTGATCGAGGTGCTCGGCTCGAACTTCATCCGCACCGCGCGCGCGAAGGGGTTGCCGATGCGCGTGGTGGTCATGCGCCACGCGCTGCGCCCGGCGCTGCTGCCGGTGGTGTCCGTCATCGGCCCGCTGGCGATCTCGTCGATCACGTCGGCGATCGTCACCGAGTCCTGGTTCTCGATCCCGGGGCTGGGCAGGCTGATCGTCAACGGTGCGTCCGACCGCGACTACACGCTGGTGCTGGGCCTCGTGGTGCTGGTCACGGTGCTGGCCGTGCTGCTCAACCTGCTGGTCGACCTCGCGTACGCGTGGCTCGATCCGAAGATCCGTTACTGAGATGAGCGCGACCTTGCCCGCCGTCGACGCCGCGCCCGCGGGCCGCAGCCCCTGGCGCGACGCCCGCGTGCGCTTCATGCGCCACCGCGCGGCGGTCGCGAGCGTCGTGGTGCTCGCGCTGGTCGCGCTGGCCTGCGTGTTCGGTCCGATGCTGCTGCCCAACGCGTTCGACTCCGTCGACTGGAACCTGATGAGCGCGCCGCCCACGCGCGCCGGCTGGCACCTGTTCGGCACCGACGAACTGGGCCGCGACCTGCTGGTGCGCACGCTGATCGGCGGGCGCATCTCGCTGCTGGTGGGGCTGCTGGCGACGCTGGTGTCGGCCACCATCGGCGTCGTGTGGGGCGCCGTGGCCGGCTTTGCCGGCGGGCGCGTGGACAGCGTGATGATGCGCATCGTCGACATGGCCTACGCCGTGCCCTACCTGCTCATCGCCATCCTCGTGGTCACGGTGTTCGGGCGCGACATCCTGCTGGTGGTGGCCGCCATTGCCGCGTTCTCGTGGCTGGACATGGCGCGCGTCGTGCGCGGCCAGACGCTGTCGATCAAGTCGCGCGAGTTCGTCGAGGCCGCGCGTGCGATCGGGGTGCCCACGTGGCGCATCATCTTCCAGCACGTCGTGCCCAACCTGATGGGCGTGGTCGTCATCTACACGTCGATCGTGGTGCCGGGCGTGATCCTGAGCGAATCGGTGCTGTCGTTCCTGGGGCTGGGCGTGCAGGAGCCGATGACCAGCTGGGGCGTGCTGATCCACGACGGCGCCGCCGTGATGGGCGCCACGCCGTGGATGATCCTGTTTCCGGCCGCGGCGCTGTCGATCACGCTGTACTGCGCCAACTTCATCGGCGACGGGCTGCGTGACGCGCTCGATCCGAAGGACCGCTGAGCCATGAACGACGCCCGGCCGCCCGAAGGCGTTCGCTGCGCAGCCCGCAGGGCGGAGGCTTCGCTGTGATCGACGCGACGAACGTGCCGGTGCTCGAGGTGCGCGACCTCAGCGTGCGCTTCACCACCAACGACGGCCCGGTCTACGCGGTCAACGACGTCGCCTTCCGGCTCGGACGCGGCCAGACCCTGGGCATCGTCGGCGAATCGGGCTCGGGCAAGTCGCAGACGATGCTGGCGATGATGGGCCTGCTCGCGCGCAACGGCACGGCCACGGGCCAGGTGCTGCATCACGGCCGCAACCTGGTGGGGCTGCCCGCCGCGGAACTGAACGCGGTGCGCGGCGACCGCATCGCGATGATCTTCCAGGATCCGATGACCTCGCTCAACCCGTACCTGACGGTCGAGCGCCAGATGACCGAGGTGCTGGAACTGCACCGCGGCCTGGGGCGGCGCGAGGCGCGCGTGCGGGCGATCCAGGCGCTGGACGACGTCAAGATCCCCGACGCGAAGCGACGCATCGACTTCTACCCGCACGAGTTCTCCGGCGGCATGCGCCAGCGCGTGATGATCGCCATGGCGCTGCTGTGCGAGCCCGAGGTGCTGATCGCCGACGAGCCCACCACCGCGCTCGACGCCACCGTGCAGGCGCAGATCGTGCAACTGCTGCGCGAGCTGCAGCGCGAGCACGGCACGGCCATCATCATGATCACGCACGATCTGGGCGTGGTGGCCGGGCTGTGCGACGACGTGCTCGTGATGTACGGCGGCCGCGTGATGGAACACGCCTCGGCCGACGACATCTTCCACCGCCCGTCGCACCCGTACACGCGCGGCCTGCTCGCCGCGCTGCCGCGCCTGGACGGCGGCGCCGAGACGCTGCGCAGCATCCCCGGCAACCCGCCCAACATGAACGCGCTGCCGCCCGGCTGCCCGTTCTCCGCGCGCTGCCGCTTCGTGCAGGATCGCTGCGCCACGACGCTGCCGCTGCTGCAGCCGCTGGGGCCGGGGGCGCCCACGCTGCGCGCGTGCCACCGCGCGGTGGCCGAGCTCGACGCGATGGAGGCGGCCGATGGCTGAGCCGGCGCCGCTGCTGTCCGTGCGCGACCTGCAGGTGCACTTCAAGGTGCGCGACCGCAAGGCCTGGCCGTGGACGCCCGCCGCCGCGCTCAAGGCCGTCGACGGCGTCTCGTTCGAGCTGCGCGCCGGCGAGACGCTCGGCATCGTCGGCGAGTCGGGCTGCGGCAAGTCGACCCTGGCGCGCGCCTGCCTGAACCTGATCCCGGCCACCGGCGGCGAGGTCGCCTGGCAAGGCAAGGTGCTGCGGCCCGACGACCACGCCGCGTGGCTGGCGGCGCGGCGCGACATCCAGATCATCTTCCAGGATCCGCTCGCGTCCCTGAACCCGCGCATGACGGTGGCGCGCATCATCGGCGAGCCGCTGCGCATCCACCGGCCGGAGCTGGGCGACGCCCAGATCCACGAGAAGGTGCTCGCGGTGATGGCCGAGGTGGGCCTGACGCCGCAGCAGGTCAACCGCTACCCGCACGAGTTTTCCGGCGGCCAGTGCCAGCGCATCGGCATCGCGCGGGCGCTGATCCTCGAACCGAAGCTGATCATCTGCGACGAGCCGGTGTCGGCGCTCGACGTGTCGATCCGTGCGCAGATCGTCAACCTGCTGCAGGAGCTGCAGCGCCGCAAGGGCCTGGCGCTGATCTTCATCGCCCACGACCTCGCGGTGGTCAAGCACATCAGCGACCGCGTGCTGGTGCTGTACCTGGGCAAGGCCATGGAGATCGCGCAGGGCGACGCCCTGTACGCGCGGCCGGGGCATCCGTACACGGAGGCCCTGCTGTCGGCGGTGCCCGTCCCCGACCCGCGCATCGAGCGCGGCAAGGTGCTGCAGCTGCTCTCGGGCGACATGCCGTCCCCGCTCGCGCCGCCCTCGGGCTGCGTGTTCCGCACGCGCTGCCCGAAGGCGGTGCCGCGCTGCGCGCAGGAACTGCCGGCGCTGCGCGCGCTCGATGGGCTGACGTCGGCGGCGTGCCTGCTGGCGCCCGGGCGAGCGGGCTAGAACCAGGCGCGCACGTAGTTGATCGGCGCGTGATCGGCCAGATCCCGCACCGGCACCGTCCCGAAGCGCCAGGCGAGCTGCTCGAGGTAGTCGACGCGGGCTTGCGCGCGGTCGACGGCGACCGGGATTCCGTTGCCGGGAGGCAGCCCGCCGTCGCTGTCGATGTAGGTCATCTCGCCGACGTGCTCGAAGTCGCCGATCGGCGGAGGCAGCTCCGTGACGAGGTCGCAGCAGTCGACATAGCGGCGGATGTCGGCCGCCTGCGCGGTCACCCGGTTCGTGAGTGACGCATCGCCGACGCGCGGCGATCCGAAGGTGACGAGGCGGTTCGCTCCCCAGCGCGCGGCGCCGAGCGTGGCCAGCGCGGCGCCGAGGCTGTGGCCGGTGAAGACGAGGGCGCCTTGATGGCCCGTGATCCAGTCGGCGAACGCCGGCATGGCGGCGACGCGGTCGAGCGCGCCCGCGAAGCCCGCATGGACGCGGATGCCGGGCCGGCCCGGCTGCGCGACCCAGTCGATCATCAGGGTGTCGATGTCGCTGCCCAGGTCGGACACGGAGTCCGGCTCGGTACCGCGGAAGGACACGATGCTCTGGTTGGTCGCCGGACGGTGGAAGGCATAGGCCTGCGTATCGGTCGCCGGTTCGGAGAACCAGGCGACGTCCTGCGCGCCCAGGAGGGTGAGCGCGGCGCGCCACTGCGCGCGCTGGTGGTCGTCGCGCTCGAACCGGAAGTAGGCCAGGCGGGCGCACTCGGCCAGGATCCCGTCCTGCGGCTTCTGGCCGACGTTGCCCGCATCGAACAAGGGCGGCCTCGACCACGGGTGCAGCAGCGAATCGCGCGAAGGGTCGTACGGCATGGCCACGGTGGACTCCTGACAAGCGACTTGATCGGACAGCCGGCAGTCTGTGCGTTCTCGCGGGGCGCTGCAATCGCCGGCGCCGGGGCGCCCTGGCAACGTAGGGGGATGACGTTCACCAGCCCTTAACCGGCGCCGGCTTCGCGCCTATAGTCGATTTCCATGTCCGCGCGGGCCGGGAGGGCACGCGCCGCCCGAGGTTTCAGGTCTGGAGAGAGACAGCATGCCCAAGCTTCCGCGCATCCGTTGGACCCTGGCCGCCTGTGGGCTGGCGATCGCGACGACGATCGTGGTCGTCACGGCCTGCAGCTCCGGCCCCAAGCCGGGAGAAGTCCTGGACGAGGCGATGCAGGCCGGTCGCAGCGCGGAATCGTTCGCGCAGGCCGACGAGGACTACTTCCACGACATGGACAACGGCGTCGCGCTGACGCCCGAGGAGATCAGGGGCCGCAACATGTGGATCGTCTGGAGCGGCGGCAACGACCGCTTCTGGGACGGCCTGACCACCACCACGTTCGGCGCGTTCGACCTGCTCAAGATCGTCTCCTCCCATCCCGATCTCGGCTTCACGCGCGCCAACCGCTGGGACAACCTCGGCCTGGTCAACGAGCCCTGCTTCCAGGCCGCCACCGGCCCCGACCCGAAGCGCTTCGGCCTGTGGCTCGACCAGCGCCGCGCCGACTGCCCGGCCGACCCGTTCGAGAACGAGACGAAGTATCCCGGCGTGAAGATCGGCGCGCGCGGCAGCGCGAAGATGCCCGACGGCAGTACCTTCCCTGTCGGCTCGTTCTACGGCTACGCCACGGGCATCGCCGGCCTGCGCCTGTTCCCGAACCCGAAGTTCGACGAGGCCGCCGCTGCGCGCTGGGATCCCAGGCGCTACTACACCGATCCCACGTACTACAACGACAAGGACCTCGTGCGGCCATACCGCGTGGGCATGTCCTGCGGCTTCTGCCATGTCGGCCCGAGCCCGACCCATCCGCCGGCCGATCCGGCGGCGCCGCAATGGGCCAACCTCAGTTCGTCGGTGGGCGCGCAGTACATGTGGGTCGACCGGCTGTTCATCTTCAATTCGAACAAGCCCGAGGGCCAGCGCAACTTCATGTACCAGCTGGCGCACACGTTCCGCCCGGGCAGCATGGACACGTCGCTGATCTCCACCGA
>DATCRO010000416.1:0-2494 GCA_036569025.1 Burkholderiaceae bacterium | reverse complement strand
ATCCGCACGTAGTCGGCCGAGTCCAGCACGATCGAGCGATCCAGCCGGCCGGCGTTGAATGCGATCTCCGCGAACCGCTCGACGAGCGCCGGATCGACGACCAGGCGCAGTGCCGGCCCGTCGACGAACGGCGGGATGGCGCCGATCGCGCAGCCGGTGGCGGCCATCGCCTCGTCGGGGCTCGCGAGCGTCGCCTTCCTCAGTCCGAGGGCCTGCGCGACGCGCTTGAAGTCGAGCTTGCGATCGCCCGGCAGCACCACGAGCCCATACGCCGGATCGCCGTCCTTGCTCCGGCACAGCATCGCCTTGGCGCCCTGGCCGGGCGCGGTGCCGCGAATCTGCGCGACGAGGTCGGAGCGGCCTTCGGCCGGATGCTCGATGACGCGAAAGCGCGCGCCGCCGGATTCGAGCAACGAGACGAGCGATTCGAACTGCATGGGGCGGCTCTCGTCGAGGATTCGGAATCGCGGATTATCGAAGGGCGGCGGCCTGCCCGCGCCACAATGGAAACGGCCGGGACCCGCCTCGCGGCGAATGCCGGCCGCGCCGCAGGACGAGGCGTCAGTGCACGGCGCGGCGGCGCGCCATCGCGCCGAGTGCGCCGAGTCCGGCGAGCACCAGCAGGCCGGAGGTCGGCTCGGGCACCGTGGGCAGGAACTGGCCGGTGGCCTGGAACTCGGCGACGGCGTAGGACTGGTCGCCGCTCGCGTTGATGCGGAACGCCTGCGCGGTGATCGCCGCGAAGCTCTCGGACGAGACACCCATGCCCCAGTACACCGAGTTCGCGCCGGGGTCGGCCGCCGTGCCGTGCGGCGAGAAGGCGTCCGGCAGCGAGTGCCAGGTGCCGTCGAGGGCTTCGTAGCTGACGGCGTACAGATCGTTGTTGTCGCCTTGCACCAGCAGGCCGGTGACGGTGGCCGCGTGGGCCAGCGTGATGGTGATCGTGTCGGCGCTGTCGGTGCTGTCGCCCTGCCAGTACACGGTGCCCAGGTTCCATTGCTGGCCGTCGGCCACGAACGCGCCGTCGACGAGGCTGGACGGATCGGCCGGCGTGCCCACGCCCCAGCCCGCGCTCAGGCCGAAACCGGACCCGGTGGTGGTGACGTTGGCGCCGGTGGCGACATTGGCAGCGAGCGCCAGCGGGGCGGCGGCGGCCAGCAGCGTGGCCACGCAGGCCTGGATCTTCGAATTCATCGCGAACCCTCTCGTTGATGCGCGCCGGGATGAGCGCTGGTGCGCGATGCTAACGGCGCGCTCCATGGGCAAGCATCCCGCAGACGAGGGGGGATGGCGCGCAAGTCACCTGCTTTGGGGAGGTGCTTCAGCGGGGTGTCAGCGCCCCTTCAGGCGGCGGCGCGGGCGTCGTGCCGCGGGCGGTCACGCGCGGCGCGAACACGACCGTCACGCGCCGGGCCGGCGCCGCCGCTTCCGGCAGCAGGGCGCGCCGGTCGGCGCCGGCCGACGAGAGCGTGTCGCGGGCGGTGTCGTAGGTGATGGTGTCGCCGGTGATCGTCTGCGTGACGCGCGCGCCGTCGAGGTTGCGCAGCGACGCCGCGCCGATCAGGCGCACCTCGTTGGCCACGCTGTCGTACTCGACGCGATCGGCCTGCCCCTCGTTCCATTCGTCGGGCCGGTCGCCGCGCTGGCGAAAGCGCACGGGCGCGCCGCTCTTGCCCAACGCGACGCCCAGCCGCTCGCCGCCGGGACCGGCTCTCATCTGCACGCGGTCGGCGCGGATCTCGAGCGTGCCCTGGCTGACGACGACGTCGCCGCTGAACTCGGCCGTCTGCTGGCGCTGGTCGGCGCGCGCGTCGGCGGCCTGGACCTGGATGTCCCGGGTGCGATCGGCGTGCTCCGCGCGCGCGGCGAGGCAGCACAGGGCGAGCAGGGCGCCGGCGCCCAGGCGATCGATGACGTGCATGCTTGGCGGTCTCCCGGCGCGATCGTAGCGCGGGGATGTTGCCGCCATGCTTCTTCGTGGGCTCACGGATCGCGACGATACTGGGGCATGCCCGCCAAGCCGGATCCCGCCGTCCACCAGCTCGCTCCCGGCGTGCTCGCCACGCGGCTCGACAGCGCGCAGGCGTTCCCGCGCCACGCGCACGACACCTACGGCATCGGCCGCATCCGGCGCGGCGCGCAGCGCTCGTGGAGCGGCGCGGGCTGGGTCGAGGCCGGCCCGGGCGACCTGCTGATGGTCAACCCCGGCGAGGTGCACGATGGCGTGCCGCTGGACGCCGCGGGGCGGCGCTGGCACATGCTCTACCTCGCCCCCGCCATCGTGGAGGCGGCCGCGGCGCACGTGCTGCCCGCCGGCAGCGCGCTGCCGATGTGGCGCCCGGTCGCGCGCGACGCCATCGTCGCGCGTGCGTTCGAGCACTGGCACGCGCGCCTGGCCGCGCGTGCGGGGGCGCTCGCGTGCGACGAGGCCCAGGCCGCGCTGCTCGCGGCCCTGCTGCTGCGCCAGGCGCAGGTCGCGCCGGTGCGGCTCGCG
>DATCRO010000415.1:0-2143 GCA_036569025.1 Burkholderiaceae bacterium | reverse complement strand
ATGTAGGGCATCGTCGCGACGATGCCGGTGAGCGCGACGGCCGTCTCGAGCGGGCGCGAGCCGTAGCGGCCGTAGACGACGTCGGCCGCCGTCACGTGCCCCAGTCGCTTGGCCTCGCCCCACAGCTTGGGCATGATGGTGAAGACGATCGGATAGACCAGGATGGTGTACGGCAGCGCGAAGAAGCCGTAGGCGCCGACCGCGTAGACCAGCGCCGGCACCGCGATCACCGTGTAGGCGGTGTAGAAGTCGCCGCCCACGAGGAACCACGTGATCCAGGCGCCGAAGTTGCGGCCGCCCAGGCCCCACTCGTCCAGGTGCGCACCCTTGTGCGCGCCGCCGCGCTGCCAGCGCGAGGCCAGGAAGCCGATGACGGTCACCAGCGCGAAGAAGAAGATGAAGACCGACAGCGCGGTCCAGTTGATCTCGGTGTTCATGGCCTCACTCCTCCGGCTTCTCGTTGCGGTTGACCAGCCAGATCAGCAGCGAGGTGAGCGGCACCCACGCGAACATGTACCAGTAGAAGAACGGGAATCCGGCGAACTCCGGCGTCTCGGTGTTGAACAACGGGACGGCCAGCAGGCCGATGAACGGCAGCAGCAATAGCAGGCGCATGTCTTGTCTCCAGGTTGGGCGGGGACATTGCCCGCTCTGGCTCCAGTGTCGAAATTCGGGGCGCGCGCCGCATCCGTCATGTCGCGTTGCGGCGCGAGCGGCACCACGTACGGGACAACCCCTAATCAGGATGCGAACCGTCGGGCTCCTGTTTGTGCCGAACCGCGCCGGAGAGCCCCGCGTCCGCGGCATGGAAGTAGTGGATCTCGCCGCCGCGCCACACGCCCAGCCAGATCATGTTGACACTGAAGGCGTCATGGTCGCGCGCGCTGAACGGGTGGTCGTAGGTGGTGACGACGCCGCGGTGCGGCTCGCGCGGCTGCTCGAGCGCCTGCCGGACGGCGGCGGGCGCGGTGTCGCCGTGCGTGGCGAACAGCGCGCGCACCAGCAGGTTCACGCTGTCGTAGGTCTGCGCCGCGGCCATCAGCGAGCCCGGGGGCCGGTGTGCGTGTCGACGCGAGAAGGCCGCGATGAATGCGGTGCGCGCCTCGTTGGCGGAGTCCTGGATGATGCTTTGCGTCATCATCGTGCCCTCCAGCGGCGCCGGCCCCGCGGCGTCCAGCACGCTGCGGAACGACAGCGTCCATGGCGCGAAGTACGGGACGTCCCAGTGCATCGCCGCGCGCCCCTTGACGGCCACCGCCTCGCCCGGACCGACGGTGTAGACGACCAGCGCCTGGGCGCCGGCCGCGCGCGCCGCGAGGAGCTGGTCGGCGAGCGACGGCGCGTCCGCGGCGAAGCGGCCGACGTAGGCCGGCTGCAGGCCGCGCCGGGCCAGCTGCGCGCCGATGTCGGCGACGCCGCCGTCGCCATAGCCGGTGGTGTCGGCCAGGATCGCGACGCGCGACAGCCGTCGGCGGTCGACGATCTCGCCGACGAGGAACGCCGCGTTCAGCGCGTCCGCCGGCGCGACGCGGAACACCATGCTGTCCTCGCCATGCGCGCGCCGCGTGATCGCGGTGCCCTGCGCGCACGGCACGATCAGCAGCTGGTGGCGCGACTCGAACACGTCCAGCGCCTTCATCGCGACCCCGGTGTTGCAGAAGCCGATCGTGGCGTCGACGCGCTCTTGCGTCACCAGCGACGTGGCCGCGGCCAGGCCGGTGTCCGGATCGCCGCGGTCGTCCTTGACCACGAGCGCCAGCGGGCGGCCCAGCACGCCGCCGGCGGCGTTGATCTCGTCGACGGCAAGTTCGGCGCCCTGGCGCACGCTGGTGCCGAAGTCGGCGGATGCGCCGGTGAGCGGGGCGATGACGCCGATGCGGATCGGAGCGACGCCGGCGCGCGCGATCGGCGCGGCAAGCAGCGTCGCCAGCAGCGTGGCCCCGGCCCTCCTGCGCCATCGCCCTCGGGGCGACCTGGGGCGAACGACGCCGCGCGCGGCGGCCTGGGGCAGCGGACAGGACATGGCTTGTCTCCAACGCGGCGAAGGTCGATGCGCCTTCGCTCTGGACGCAGTCTGTCGTGCCGGGCGCCACGGCACAGCCGTTGCAGCACGGTGGTCGGTGCGCGGCATCACTTAAGGGTC
>DATCRO010000414.1:0-2108 GCA_036569025.1 Burkholderiaceae bacterium | reverse complement strand
CCACTGATCGGGCAGCTTCTCGCCGGAAGCCGAGAAGAACTTGACGCCGTTGTCGCCGAACGGGTTGTGCGAGGCGCTGATGACCACCCCAAGGTCGACGCGCAGCGCGCGCGTCAGGTAGGCGACGCCCGGGGTGGGTAGCGGGCCGGTGAGCAGCACGTCCACGCCGGCCGACGCGAAGCCGGCTTCCAGCGCCGACTCGATCATGTAGCCGGACACCCGCGTGTCCTTGCCGATCAGCACGGTTGCCTTGGGCGACTTCGCGCGCAGGACGCGGCCCACGGCATGGCCCAGGCGCAGCATGAAGTCGGCGGTGATCGGGGCGGTGCCGACGGTGCCACGGATGCCGTCGGTGCCGAAGTACGTTCTGCTCATGCGGGAATTCTCGGTGGATTTCGCGGGTGGCCCGAACGATGGTGCGGGAAACCGCGCGTTGTTGTTGGAAGTTTCACGAAGCCAGGGTGCGCCACACTTTCAGCGCGTCCACGGTCTCGGCGACGTCGTGCACGCGCACGATGGCCGCCCCCTGCTGCACGGCGGCCAGCGCCGCCGCCACGCTCGCCGCGAGCCGCTCGCCCACCGGCCGCCCGGTGATCGCGCCCAGCGTCGACTTGCGCGACCAGCCCAGCAGCAGCGGGCAGCCGAGGGACAGCAGCCGCCGTTGCCGCACGGCCAGCGCGACATTGTGCGCCGGCGTCTTGCCGAAGCCGATCCCGGGATCGAGGGCGATGCGCTCGCGCGCGATGCCGGCGGCCTGAGCCGCGTCGCGACGCGCCGCGAGGAACGTCGCGACGGCACCGACGACGTCGTCATCGTCGTAGCGGGGATCCGCCTGCATCGTGCCGGGCTCGCCCTGCATGTGCATCAGGCAGATGCCCACGGCAGGATCGCCCGCCGCCACGGCCAGAGCGCCGGGCGCCTGCAGCGCGCGCACGTCGTTGAGGATGTCGACCCCGATCGCCAGCGCCTCGCGCATCACCACCGGATCGGCGGTGTCGACCGAGACCGGCACGCCGAGCGTGACCGCGTGCTCGAGAACGGGGCGCACGCGCGCGAGCTGCTCGGTGGAGTCGGGCAGCCGGGCGCCGGGCCGGGTGGACTCGCCGCCGATGTCCAGGATGTCCGCGCCCTGCGCCACGAGCAGGTCGCAGTGGGCGCGCGCGGCGTCGGCCTGCGCGAAGCGGCCGCCGTCCGAGAACGAATCGGGTGTGACGTTGACGATGCCCATCACCAGCGGCCGGGCCAGCTCCAGCCGGAAGCGGCGCGTCTGCCAGGCCAGCGGCCGGGCATCGGTCGGCGCGGACGGCACCGGGGCGGGCGAAGCGTTGGTCATCGTGGTTCGCAAACGAAAAAACGGCGAACGGGGCCGAAGCCCCGCTGCCGTTCACATGCGGCCCTTGTCGAGATCAGGCCGTCGCAGGCGTGCGATCGACGACCGGCGCGCCGCCGGAGCCGCCGGACTTCGGCGGCGCCGGCGTCCAGTCCTTCGGAGGACGCGGCGGGCGGCCCTCCATGATGTCGCGCAGCTGCTCGTTGTCGATCGTCTCGTATTCGAGCAGCGCGTTGGCCATCGCGTGCATCTTGTCCTGGTGCGTCTCGATCAGGTTGCGGGCGACCGCGTACTGCTCGTCGATGATGCGGCGGACCTCGGCGTCCACCTTGCGCATCGTGTCCTCGCTGATGTTGGTGGTGCGCGTGACCGAGCGGCCGAGGAAGACCTCGCCCTCGTTCTCCGCGTAGACCATCGGGCCCATCGCGTCGGACATGCCGTACTTCATCACCATGTCGCGCGCCATCTGCGTGGCCGAGTTGAAGTCGCTCAGCGCGCCGGTGGTGGCCTGGTTCATGAACACTTCCTCGGCGATGCGGCCACCGAAGGCGACCGAGATCTGGCTCAGGTACCAGATCTTGTCGTGGCAATGGTTGTCCTTCTCCGGCAGGAAGAACGTGACGCCCAGCGCGCGGCCGCGCGGAACGATGGTGACCTTGTGCACCGGATCGGCCTTGGGCATCAGCCAGCCGACCAGCGCATGGCCGGCCTCGTGGTAGGCGGTGTTCTTGAGTTCCTCGGGATCCATCAGGGCCGAGCGGCGCTCCGCCCCCATGAA
>DATCRO010000413.1:0-10379 GCA_036569025.1 Burkholderiaceae bacterium | reverse complement strand
CTCCGCGGAGATGCCCATGACACATGCCTTCGATCCGGGCTACATCGCCGAGCCGTTCATGGGCCTGTGCGAGGACTATCCCGAAGCCGACGTCTATCCCGACGATCAGTTCCGCGTCGAATGGGGGCCGGTGTTCCATCGCGGGCGGCTCGACGGCTCGGCGCGCGTGCTGGTCATCGGACAGGATCCGGCGCAGCACGAGACGATCGTGCGGCGCATCCTGGTCGGTGAAGCCGGTCGGCGGCTGCAGGGGCTGCTGGCCAAGCTGGGCATCACGCGCAGCTATGTCTGCGTCAACACGTGGCTTTACAGCGTCTACGGCGAGGTCAAGTCGCAGACGCAGCATTCGGCGGCGCTCAACGACTATCGCAACCGCTGGCTCGACGCGTTGCTGCTCGGCTCGCAGGTGCAGGCCGTCATCGCGCTCGGCCAGGCGGCCGACGAGGCGTGGACGGCCTGGCGGGCTACGGCCAGCGGCCAGGCGGCGCACGTCGCGTACGCGGCGGTCACGCATCCGACGCAGCCCGAGAGCTCGTCCAGGGGCGACAAGGCCAAGCTCGCGGCCGCGACGGCCAAGCTGCTGCAGAACTGGAACGCCGCGCTCGACGTGCTGTGGCCGGCGGTCACGCATCCGGACGTTCCGACCACTCCGGTCGCGTACGGCAGCACGTGGGCGGACGGCGACCGCGTGGCCATCCCCGAATTCGACCTGCCCGCGGGCCTGCCGCCGTGGATGCACGAGCGCGACGGCTGGGCGGTGCGCGTCGGGGCCAACGAGCTGGCCAAGCGGCGCGACATCACGATCACGGTGCCGTCCGGGATCGTGGCGTGAGCGCCCCCGAGCGCCACTGGTTCCCGCTGACGGGCGACGACGCGCCCGACGCGGCCGCCCCGCTGGTCGGAAGACGCGCGACGCCCATCGACGCGCTGTCGGGGCCGACCATCGCGCTGGCCGGCCGCATCGTGACGATGGACGACGCCTTCGACGTGCTGCCCGACGGCGTCCTCTACATCGCCAAGGGCCGCATCGTCGCGACGCTGCCGCGCAGCTCACGACCGCCGTCCGGGTTCGAGACGACGCCCGTCACGCCGACGGGCGGCACCCTGTTTCCCGGCTTCATCGAGCTGCACAACCACCTCGCCTACAACGTGCTGCCGCTGTGGAGCCCGGTGCCCAGGCTGTACCAGGATCGCGGCCAGTGGCCGGCGCATCCGGACTACCGTCGCCTGATCAGCGGCCCGATGACGGTCATCGGCGAGTATCGCGACGACTCCGGCCGCCCCGCCCTCCTCGCCCCGCTGGTGCGCTACGTGGAATGCAAGTGCCTGATGGGCGGCTGCACCACGAGCCAAGGGATCATGCTCAACAGCAATGCCGGCGTGCAGCGCTTCTTCCGCGGCATCCTGCGCAACGTGGAGAACACCGCGCAGGCCGACCTGTCGGACGCGGATGCGCGCATCGCCGACGTCGACGCCAAGGACGCGCGCAGGTTCCTGGCGCGGCTCGGCAAGGAGCACAGCTGCTTCCTGCTGCACCTGAGCGAAGGCATCACGCGCGCGGGCCAGGCGACGTCGACGGCGCGCAAGCACTTCCTGGCCCTGGAGGTCGCGCCCGACGAATGGGCGATCAACGACACCTTCGCCGGCATCCACGCCGCCGGCCTGCTGCCGCAGGACTTCACGGTGCTGCACGAGCACGGCGGGTCGATGGTCTGGTCGCCGCTGAGCAACCTGCTGCTGTACGGCGACACCGCGCGCGTCGATGCCGCCCGTGCGGCGCACGTGCCGATCGGCCTGGGCAGCGACTGGTCGCCCTCGGGCAGCAAGAACCTGCTGGGCGAGATGAAGGTCGCCTGGCTCTATTCGCACCATGTGCTCGATGACCTGTTCAGCCCGCGCGACATCGTCGCGATGGTCACGCGCGATGCCGCCGCCATCCTCAAGTGGCAGCCGGCCCTCGGCACGCTCGAGGCGGGCAAGCACGCCGATGTGTGCGTCGTCGACGGCATCGACGGCGATCCGTACGACGCCCTGATCCATGCGCCCGAGACGGCGATCCGGCTGGTGATGATCGAAGGCGTCGCCCGTTTCGGCGAGCCCGCGCTGATGCATGCGCTGCACGCCGACGGCGAGGCGAGGACCGTGGGCGGACAGCCGCGAACCCTGTTCCTGGCGGACGCCGAGGGCGATCCGGATGTCGACGCCGTGTCGCTGGCCAGCGCGACCAGCGCGCTCGCCGAGGCGCTGCACACCCTGCCCGCGCTGGCCCGGGCGCTGGAGACGCCGCATGCGCCGCACGCCGCCCGCCTCGTGCTGGACGCGGCGCGCCGCCCAGCCTGGACGCTCGCGCTCGACGAGATCCGGGACGACGGGATCGACATGCGCCCCCGCCTGCCCTATGCCGGCCCGTCGGACTTCACAGGCCCGGCCATCGCCGCGCCCAAGGCGACGTCGCCACCGCTGTCCGCCCTGCTCGGCGCGATCGAGCTCGACCCGTTGACGGTGGCCGACGACCCGGACTTCCTCGGCCGGATCGCCGCCGAGCCCAACGTGCCGACGGCCATCCGGGACGGACTGGCGCTCCTGTACTGATCCGTCGCCCGTCCTGGGTGACGCAGCGTTGTGATCGCCGGCGCGGCCGTGGCCGGGTCTGCGCTCGCCTGTTCGCCTCGCGCCCCGGCGGCACGACTGCGCTACAGTCAGAAAATGCAGTCCCCCACCCCTGCAGCGTGGTTGCCGTGATCCTGCCCTTCGTCGTCGACGAGCAGGCGCTGGAGCAGCAGGAGCGCGCCCTGGCCGCCTCGGGCGAGGCACGCCTGGACGGACTCGTCGCGCTGGCCTGGCACCTGCGCCAGCGCAACGGGCGCCGCGCCACGGAGATTGCTGCCGAGGCGCGCGCGCTGGCCGCTCAACTGGCGCTGGGCGAGGCCTCGACCCGCGGTGTCGGACTGCGGCTGGCGCTGGTCGACGCTGAAGTCGGCTGGGGCCTGGCCGACTTCGACGGCGCGCAACGCCTGGTGGATGGTGTCATCGAGGTCACGCGAGACGCGCGCAACCTGGCCGACACCGCCGCCGCGGCCGACGCCCACTGGCTGGCCGCCAACCTGGCGAGCGACCTGGGCGACACCGAGCTGCGTGACGCGTCGCTGCAGGCCTGCGAGGCGCTCGCCCGCAGGCTGGACGATGCGCAGCGCACGCTGATGACGCAGGCCTGCATCGCGCGCTGGGCCGTGTTCGGCGATCCGCGCCTCGCGCGCGAGCGCTGGGGCGACGCGTTCGGCGACGGCAGCGGGCCGTGGCCGCCCGGCGTCACGACCTGGGTCAGCGACTTCATCGGCAACCTCGCGTTCTCCGACGGCGACAACGGCCCCGCCATCCTGCAGCGCATCCGCGTGCACGAGGACGCGGTCGCCACCGGGCAGCTCCAGCGCGCGGTGATCGCGCTGACCAACATCGGCGCGTGCTTCTCCAATCTCAATGACCACGAAAGCAGCCTTTCCTGGATGCAGCGCGGCCTCGACGAGGCGCGCCGCCTCGGCTGGCCGATGGCTATCGCCGGCGCGCTGATCCAGCTGGGCGGCATCCTCGCGCCGCTGGGCCGGCACGAGGCGGCCATCGAGCTGCTGCAGGAGGCGCGCGGCATGCTGGCCATCGCGCCGAAGTCGCGCAACCTCGTGATCGCCCTGCACTACCTGGGCGAGGTGCTGAACCTGCAGGGCAAGCACGCCGAGGCGCTCGAGGTGCTGGCCGAGCTCGAGGAACGCTCGATCACCCTCAAGCAGACCGACATGCTGGTGGAGGTGCGCCTCGCGCGCGCGGTCGCGCACGCGGGCCTGGGCCGGCGTGCACAGGCACTCGGCCTCGCGCGCGACGCGCTGGCCGACTGCCGCGCGTTCAATCGCCGCACGATCGAGATCCGAGTGCTGATGGAGCTCGCGCGCCTGCACACCACCGTGCCGGCCGGCGACCCGCCCGCGGGCGCCGACGACCACGCCGCCGCGCTCGCCTGCCTGCGCGAGGCGGTGGCGATCTGCGACTCGATCGAGGGCTACCAGATCTCCGGCGAGCTGTACGACGCCCTCGCGCGCGAGCACGCGCACGCCGGCGAGCACGCCGTCGCCTACGAGGTGTCGCGCCAGGCTGCCGCGGCGCGCGAGGCCACCACCAGCACGGCCGCGCTGAACCGCTCGATCGCGATGCAGATCGGCTTCCAGACCGAGCGCGCGCGCGCCGACGCCCAGCTGCAACGCTCGCTGGCCAGCACCCTGCAGCAGACGACGTCGACGCTGGAGACGCTGGGCGCGATCGGCCAGGAGATCACGCGCCACCTGGACGAGCACGCCGTGTTCGACATCCTGCGCGCGCACGTGCACGACCTGCTGGATGCGACGCACATGTCGATCTGGACGGTCGCCGCCGACGGCGCCAGCATCGAGCTGGCATTCGGCATCGACGAGGGCCAGCCCATGGTGCCGGGCCGCCGCGTCGCGATGGACAGCCAGCAGTCCAACGTCGCGCGCTGCGCCCGCACGCGCGGCGAGATCCTGCGGCGCGAGGCGCCCGCAGGCTTCAACCCGAACCACATCCCCGGCACGTTGCGCTCGGCCAGCGCGCTGTATGCGCCGCTGGTGGTCGGCGACAGCCTGCTGGGCGTGATGTCGATCCAGTCGCCGCAGGCCGACGTCTACGCCGAGCGCGAGCGGCTGATCTTCCGCACGTTGTGCGCCTACGGCGCGATCGGCTTGCACAACGCGCGCGCCTACAAGCTGCTGGGCGCGACCCTGGGCGAGCTGCAGCAGGCGCAGGAGGAGCTGGCGCGCAAGAACGCGCTGCTCGAGCAGGCGTACCTGCAGCAGCAGGAGGCCAGCTTCACCGACCCGTTGACGCAGTTGCGCAACCGGCGCTTCCTGATGGCGCACATCGAGGACGAGATCGCGCTGACGCTGCGCCGCTTCGAGCGCGCGCAGCGCCAGCCGGCCACCGACGCGACGCCCGACCACGACCTCGTCTTCTACATGCTGGACATCGACCTGTTCAAGTCGGTCAACGACCAGCATGGCCACGCCGCGGGCGACGCGGTGCTGGTGGAGATGGCGCGCCGCCTGCGCGGGGCGATCCGCGAATCGGACTTCCTGATCCGCTGGGGCGGCGAGGAATTCCTGCTGGTGGCGCGCGCGACGCACGCCGGCGAAGGCGCCGTGCTGGCCGAGCGCCTGCGCAGCGCGGTGGCGGAGCAGGCGTTCGAGATCGGCGACGGCAAGGCGCTGCCGGTTACCTGCTCCATCGGCTTCGCCAGCTTCCCGTACTGCGCCGCGCAGCCACGGCTGGCGACGTGGTCGGAGGTGACGCGCATCGCCGACCAGGCGCTCTACCTCGCCAAGCAGGACGGCCGCAACCGCTGGGCGGGCGTCGAGGCGGCGCGGCCGCCGCGCGACCGCGGACACTTCGAGCAGATCTGCCGCGACCCGCGCTCGGCCGAGGACGCCGGCGACGTCACGATCCTGCGCGCCTGGGCGCCCTGAGCCGCTTCAGCGGTAGTCGCGCACGATCTCCAGCAACGCGCCCAGGTGGCGCTCGTAGTGCTTCCAGCGCGCCACCGATGTCCGGTAGATCGGCTTGCGAACCTGCGCGACGCTGGCCGTGCGCACGATGCGGCGGTTCTCGTGGAAACCCAGGCAGCGCGCATCCCAGGGCAGCCCGAGATACTCGACGAGACGGCGCGCCTGGTTCTCGAAATCGGACACCATGGTCTCGTACGACACGTCCAGGATGCGTCCGGCGGGCAGGACGTCGCGCCAGTGCCGCATCAATTCGTGATACGTGACCCAGTATCGTCCGGTGGCCGCCAGGTCATACGTGTATCCGAGGTTGTTGCCGATGAACAGGCGCGAGAAGCACGAGAAACAGGAATCCATCGGATCGCGCATCGAATGGATGATTCGTGCGCCCGGGAACATCAGGTGGATCAGGCCCAGGTGCTGGAAATTGTCCGGCAGCTTGTCGACCACGTGCGTGGCGCCCGGAGCGAGTTCACGGATGCGCTCGACATAGTGCCGGCCGAGTTGGAGGTAATCGTCCGTCGAGTATCCCGCGAGGGTTTGCGGATACCCGGCCGGCCCCTGCGCCTCGTCGACGTGCAGGGTTTCGGGCAGCCAGGTCAGCTCGCCCGCGCCGTGCACGCTGGGCAGCGTCGCCAACACCTGTTCGAGCAGCGACGTACCCGAGCGCGGCATGCCCACGATGAACACGGGCGTCGGCCCCTGCGCGGCGGGCGGGATGGCGTGGGCGGCCAGGCGCTCACGGGTGAAGGTGGCGATGATGCGGCGCTGCAGGGCCGCGTGCGCCTCCTCGTCCCAATGCGTGCTGGTGCGCTTGATGCGGTTGCCTTGCGCATAGGCCGCGAACGAATCGTCGTGATGGCCGGTGTCTTCCAGCATCTTGCCGATCGTGAACCAGTATCTCGCGCGTCCTTCCTCGGGCAGCGCCGATACCCGGTGCTGCTGCGACAGCAATTGCCCGACATGCGGATCGCCGACCCGATAGGTCTTGAATTGCGCGAGATTGCAGTGCGCCTCGATCTGCAACGGCTGCAATTGCAGGACGCGCTCGAACGTGGCTTTCGCCTCGTCGATGAAACCCTCGGTGCGCAAGCAGCTGCCGAGATTGTTGAGTGCCTCGAGATAATCCGGCCGGTGCGCCAGCGCCTGCCGGTATTGGACGATCGCGCGCTCGTATTGCTCGCGCTCCTGCAGCAGGACGCCCAGGTTGTAGTGCGCCACGGCAAATTCGGGTTTCAGTTCGATGGCGCGCACGAAATGCGCCTCGGCCTGCTGCATCCGGCCGAGCCGGCGCAGGCAGTTGCCCAGATTCGCGTGCGCCTCCGGCAGGCGGGGGTCGATCTCGAGCGCCGCGCGGTAGGTCTTCTCGGCCTCGTCGAAGCGTTGCAGGCCCTCCAGCGCGACGCCCAGCGCGTTGCGCAGCATGGCGTCGCGCGGCATCAGGCCGAGCGCGGCGCGCAGCGGCGCTTCCGCTTCGGCGTGGCGGTGCACGGCCACCAGCAGCAACCCGAGGTTGGCCTGCGCCGGCGCGAGGTCGGGCCGCAGCGCGACTGCCTTGCGCATGCACGCGATCGCCTCGTCCGATGCGCCGCGGCCCGCGGCGGCGATCCCCTGCTGCAACAGGTGGCCCGCCGTGGCCTCGGCCTGGGCGGGATCGAAACGGGGAGCGTCCTGCAGCGTCGTCATGGAAAGGCGGAATCGGGCTGGCGGGCTCGCGGTCGCGCGGCTGGCGCGCCGGAGTCGGCGGACGCCCGCGCGGGATGCACGCGGGCGGCGTCCGAGTTTGCCATCGGTCCGCACGCCACCACCCCGGGGAGATACCGTGTTCCCGGTAGCCAAGCTGAGCGCTGCCTGAGCGCGGCGGAGTGCCGCCTCGCCTCAGCGCACGACCAGCGTCTGGATCGCGTGCGCCGGGATCGACATCTTCGCCTCGTCCTTGCCGACGAAGAAGCGGTAGTCGACCGCCTTGTCGGTGCCGTTCATCACGACGGTGGCGAGCGAGCCGTCGGGGTTGGTGAACGCGGTGGCCTGCAGGTTCGAGCGGCTGCTCGCCGCCTCGACGCGGTGCGCACCCGGGCGGATGAACTTCGAGAAGTGGCCGAGATAGAAGTAGCTCGGCGTGAACGTGAGTCGCCCGGTGCGCGTGTCGGCATGGACCGGCGCGAAGCAGAAGTTGCCGACGTGGTTCGGGCCGCCGTGCTCGTCGAGCAGGATGTTCCAGTCGGTCCAGCCCTCGGCGCCGTTGTTGAAGTCGTTGATCAGCGCCGTGCCGTAGCGCTCGGCGTTGGCGAACGACTGGAGCCTGGCGGGGTCGTAGCCCTCGACGGTCGCCTCGGTCAGCAGCAGGTGCTTGTCCGGCCACGCGCGATGAACGGCACCCACGTTGGCGAACATCGGCGCCCCGCCGGCCCAGGTCTCGTACCAGTGGAAGCCCATGCCCCACGCGTACTTCGACGCGTCCGGGTCGTCGAAGATCACGCGCGCGCGCTGCGTCATCAGGTCGCGATTGTGGTCCCACACGATGATCTTGCGGTCGCCCAGGCCCGCCTGCGCCATCACCGGGCCCAGGTGGTTCTTCAGGAAGTCGCGCTCCTCCTCGGCGCTGTAGATCATCGACTCCCAGCGCTGCCTGGCCATCGGCTCGTTCTGCACCGTGATGCCCCAGATGGGGATGCCTTCCTTCTCGTAGGCGCGGATGAACAGCGTGTAGTAGCGCGCCCAGGCGTCGGCGAACTCGGGCTTGAGCTGGCCGCCCTGCAGCATGCTGCCGTTGGTCTTCATGAACGCGGGCGCGCTCCAGGGGCTCGCGAACATCGTGAGGTGGCCGCCGGCCGCGGCGATCGCGCGCTTGATCAGCGGGATGCGGAACTCGCGGTCGTGGGCGATGGAGAAGGTCTCCAGCCTGGCGTCGCCCTCGGCCACGTACGTGTAGCTGCCGCTGCTGAAGTCGGAGCTGTGGATGGTGGTGCGGGCGAGCGTGTAGCCGATGCCGTCGACCGGATCGTAGTACGCGCGCAGCAGATGCGCCTGTTCCTCCGGCGGCAGCTTGGCGAACACCTCGGCGCTGGCGTCCGTGATGGCCCCGCCGATCCCCAGCAGCGTCTGGTAGGCCCTGGCCGGGTCGACGAACACCGACACGTCGCCCTCGGGCGGCTGCACGCCCGGCGCGAATCTGGCCGTGCTGGCGGCGAGGCGCTCGGCGGTGCCGGCGGCGGTGGTGTGGATCTCCAGCGTGGCGCCATTGGCGGTGGCCTGCGCCAGGCTGAGTGCGCACGCGACGGCGACGGGAAGGACGGAATTCATGGGGTCTCCGGAGATCGGCGGGAAGCGTCCGTGCCGCTGCAGCCCGCAGGCCCGCCGACGCTCGGCTCGCGCATGTTACCGCGCTTTTGAAAGCGGTTTCAAACCAGAGTGCCTGGCGCGCGGAAAGGCGCCACGTCGCGGCGTCGTCGCGGGCGCCGGGCGAGGTGTCCGGCATATCCTTGCCCGCTGCACGCTGCCCACCGGCGCGAACCAGCCGGTCGCGGGCAAGGCAGTCATCGATGCTCGCCGTGGCATCACGGCCCGATCCAGGATATGTCCGACACCTCCGGGCGACGCCGTCCCCTGCCGACGCATCGCTAATTTTTCTTTGGCCGGCCCGTAAGGAACCGCGACGTCGCCCGACAGACGGAGGTGCTGCACTTCCAGCGCGCATCAACATCAACCGTCAAGGAGTCCCGACATGGACAAGCAAGTCTTCATCCGCACCGCCCTCGCCTCCGTTCTCGCCCTGGGCGCGCTCGGCGCGGCCCACGCCGCCGATGCCAACGCCAATGCCAACAAGGAGAAGTGCTACGGCATCGCCAAGGCCGGCAGCAACGACTGCGCCAGCGCCACCGGCTCGCACTCGTGCGCCGGCACCGCCACCAAGGACAACGACAAGGGCGACTGGAAGTACGTCGACAAGGGCACCTGCGACAAGATGGGTGGCACGACGATGGCCCCGAAGAAGTAACCTCGCGTCGTCCGCGTCCTCACGAAAGCCAGGCATGACCGCCGCCTCTCCCTCTCCCATCGGTACCGGCATCGGCCTGCGCCAGCCGCACTACCGCGAGGTGTTCGAGCGGCGGCCCGCGCTGGCCTTCGTCGAGGTGCACAGCGAGAACTTCTTCCTGGACGGCGGCGCCTCCATGCACGCGCTCGAGCGTGCGCGGGCCGCGTACCCGGTCAGCCTGCACGGGGTCGGCCTTTCGCTGGCCTCCGCGGATCGCCTGGCCGACGAGCACCTGGCCAAGCTCGAGCGGCTGGTCGATCGCGTCGAGCCGGCGCTGGTTTCCGAGCACCTGTGCTGGGGCGCGGTCGGCGGCGTGCACTTCAACGACCTGCTGCCGCTGCCGTACACGCGCGAGGCGCTGGCGCTGCTGGCCGATCGCGTCGACCACGTGCAGTCCGTGCTCAAGCGGCAGGTGCTGCTCGAGAACCTGTCGGCCTACGTCGAGTGCAGCGGCAGCCAGATGACCGAGACGGCCTTCCTCGCCGAACTGGCGCGTCGCACCGGCTGCGGGCTGCTGCTGGACCTCAACAACCTGTACGTCAACGCGCGCAACTTCGGCTTCGACGCGGCCGAACGACTCGATGCGTTGGACGGCGCGAGCATCGGCCAGATCCACCTGGCCGGCCACGACGTGGTCGACGACTGCCTGGTCGACACGCACGGCGCCGTCGTCTGCGACCCGGTGTGGTCGCTGTACGGCGACGCCGTGCGCCGCTTCGGCCCGAAGCCGACGCTGATCGAGTGGGACACCGACCTGCCCACCCTCGACGTGCTGCTGCAGCAGG
>DATCRO010000412.1:0-4551 GCA_036569025.1 Burkholderiaceae bacterium | reverse complement strand
GCCCCGGACGGGTTGCCGTCGGTGGGCGCCAGCGACGTGCTCGTGGCCGGCAGCGAGGCGCTGGAGGCGCTGGCCGGCGTCGACAGGTCCGAGCTCGCCGACGACGACCAGTCGACGTGGACCGACGCCGCGATGCGCGTGGGCGCCTCGCGCTGGGCCGCCGAGCCGGTGTTCGCGCCGTCCGCAGGCAGCCTGCACGTGGCCACGCAGCCGGGCCAGCCGGGCGAGACCTGCGTCCTGCTGGTCGATGCGAAGCACGGCGCGGACCGCCCGCTGGCGCGCCGCTGCACCTTCGGCACGGTCTGGACGGCCTCGGCGCGCGTCGACGCCGGCGCCACCGCCGTGACGCTGGCGGTGCAGCCGCTGGCCACCTGGCGCGAGCTGTGGATGTTCAGGAAGGGCGCCGACGGCTGGACGCTGCAGGTGCTGCCGCCGTCCACCGAGGCAAGCGGGGTGGGGTATGTGGAATTCGCCGGCTGGGTGCCGGGCACGGGCCAGGTGCTGGCCGCGCGCGAGGTGCGCGACCCGCAGCGCGCGAGCCGCTTCCTGCGCACCTACGAGCTGCTCGATGGGCGGACGCTGGCCACGCAGAAGTCGGCGGATGCGCCATCCTCGTTGAAGGCATTCAACCGGTTCCAGGACCCGGCCTGGAAGCGCGTGACGGTCAGCTTGCGCTGACTCAAGCGTCGCCGGGCGCCGTCGGGGCGTACTTCACCTCGTTGCCGATCGCGTAGAAGTGGCCGCCGGCGATGTGGTGCAGCGAGCGCAGCGAGTCGTCGGCGTCGTCGAAGTGCCAGCGGCCGTCGCGGAAGACGCGGTCGTCGGCCCAGGCGGCGACGACCTCGCCCAGGAACAGGTCGTAGGCCTGCTCGATGTGGGGCTCGGGCAGGCGCCTGCACTCCAGCCACGCGACGCAGCCCTCGACCAGCGGCGCGCCGGTGGCCGGGCCGGGCTCGGCGGTGGCCAGCACGTGGCTGAACTTCTCGACGTCGCGGCCGCTGACGCTGCCCACGTGGTCGGTCAGCGCCGCCATCGCCACCGTCGGCACGGCCAGCGCGAACCGGCCGCTTCCCAGCAGCAGGCCGCGGGTGAAGGTCTGCTTGTCGAGGACCACGGCCACCTTGGGCGGCGTGAAATCGAGCGGCATCGACCATGCGGCGGCCATCACGTTGCGGCGGCCGTCGTGTTCGGCGCTCACGAGCACCGTGGGGCCGTGGTTGAGGAGTCGGGTGCAGCGGTCGAGGGGGACGGGTTGGCGCATGGCGGCATTCTCGTCCGCCGGCCTGAAGCTTGCGCCGACCTGTTGCGTTGACCGAATTTGAATGGGGCCTTCGACGGCGCTGCACGGCCGACGGCGGGACGCAGGCGAACATCCGGCTGTCCGCGCGGAGCCATTTCAAGGCGCGCCCCTCCAACATCCATCGAGTTCCCCATGTCCGAAACCCTCAACGAAACCGCCCTGAAGCAGCTGTTCCTCGACGCCCGCACCACCAACAAGTTCCAGTCGACGCCGATCACTGACGCGAAGCTGCAGGAGCTGGTCGGCCTGATGAAGTGGGGCCCGACCTCGATGAACAGCCAGCCGGGCCGCATCGTGTTCGTCCGCAGCCCCGAGGCCAAGGCCAAGCTCAAGGGCGCGCTGATGGGCGGCAACGTCGACAAGACGATGGCCGCGCCCGTCACGGCCATCGTCGCGTACGACACCGAGTTCCACGAGCACCTGCCCGCCCAGTTCCCCGCCATGCCCGGCGCGCGCGACATGTTCCACGGCAACACCTCGCTGATCGAGACCACCGCTCTGCGCAACAGCAGCCTGCAAGGCGCTTACCTGATCCTCGCGGCCCGCGCGCTGGGCCTGGACGCCGGCCCGATGAGCGGCTTCGACAACGCCGCCGTCGACAAGGCCTTCTTCCCGGACGGCAAGTGGAAGTCGAACTTCCTGATCAACCTGGGCTACGGCGACCCGAGCGGCAACTGGCCGCGCGGACCGCGCCTGCCGTTCGAGACGATGGCGCGCATCGCCTGAAGGCATCCAGTCCTCCCGACTTGACCGGGCCGCCTCGTGCGGCCCATTCTCTTGGATGCGCCGGGGGGGCCCCCCGACGCCGCATCCGGGCCGTTGCGCAACACGGCACTTTCGCACGGGGTGCCGGCAGCCGCCCGCGGCCTTTGGCCGTACATTCACCCCGTCCCCCCGCAGAGGGGACAGCCCTGGTGTCGGCTGGGAGGCCGCTTGAACGACGTCGCTCGACTTTTCCTGGAGACCTACGCCCGCGGCGGCGAAGTCGATGGCGGCTGGAAGTTCGGCAGGGCGCTGCAGCAGGCGCAGCTGGACTACTCCGAGGACAGCCTGCAGCGCATCGACCTGCTGCTCAAGGCGATCCGCGAACGCGCCAAGCCGCAGTACGACGAGTTCATTGCCGATGCGCAAGGCCGCAACTTCATCTCGGTGCTGGCCTTCTACCTGATGGCCGTGCTGTCGCGCCGCACGGGCGCCGAGATCGAATGGCACGACGCCCGCTCCGCGCGCGAGGCCGTGTCCGAGTGGGCCAACATCGACGAGACCCCGTTCACGCGGCTGGTGGCGCTCGCGCCCGACCAGGGGCTGCTGTTCCTGCCGCTGGTCTGGCTGCACGACCGCCTGTTCTCGCTGAACCTGGGGCAGGTCGAGACGGCGTCCGACTATCTCAGGAGCGTCGCGCAGGAGCTCGAATACGACCTGCCGATGGCGTGGTGGAACGCGGCGCGATTGCTGGGCGTCGCGGCGTCGACGCTGATGTCGCGCGTGGCCGGAGGGCACGCGGCGATGCCGCAGCTGGCCTGGCAGCATCCGCGCGGGCAGCGCGTCCAGACGCAGACGCTGGACTACGACGGCCCCGACGCCGCCGCCCGGGGCGAGGCCGCGCTGGCCGACCACCGCGAGCAGGCGCTGTGGCGCACCTTCGCGCATGACACCTGGATCCATTCGTCGGGCAAGCGGGTGCGCGCGATCTCGGCGACCGTGCAGACCTACGGCCGCACGCCGCTGCGGCTGCGCATGGCCTTCCGCTACGAGATGCCGGCGGGCGACATCCCGTTCGCGATCCTCGATCCGGCGGTGTGGGAGTTCAACGTCCCCGAGGAGACCTTCCTGCGCCTGAACGCCGCCGTGCAGCGGGGCGCGCGCAGCGTGCGCTGGCCCTCGGGCCGCTCCTGGGCCGACTTCTGGGCGGGCCGGCGCGACGTGCCCTCGCTGCTGCCCGCCGCGGTCGGCGTGCCGCCGACCTATCGCACCGGCGAGCAGGTGCGCAAGGGCGACGCCGTGCTGACCGACGGCGGCCTGTATCCGGCGCGCGTGGTGCAGCTGGAGCCGGGCGCGGACGGCCACATGGCCTGCGTGTTCCAGGACGTGCGCGGCAGCCGGCGCAGCGCCACGGCCACGCAGTTGCGCGAGGACATGGTGTTCGTCTCGCGCAGCCCGGCCGACCACCTCGGCGCGTGCATCACGTGGTTGCAGTCGCATGCGCTCAAGCCCGCGCGCCGCGAGACGGATCCGAACACCCTCGGCGGCACGGCGCACGCCTGCTTCGCGCTCGGCAACCTGATGTGGCAGGGCCTGGCGCTGCCCAAGGACCGGGCCGGCGCGCTGTCGCTGTGGCAGGGCGCGGCCAACGCCGGCAACCCGGCCGCGGAGCTGGCGCTGGCGATCGCCTACCTGGAGGGCGACACCGTCAGGGCCGACGTTCCCAAGGGCCTGGCCCTGCTGCGCAGCGCGGTCGCCCGGGGCCACGCGCCGGCGCTCGCGCGGCTGGGGCAGGAACTCGAGACGGGCCTGCGCGTGCCGGGCGATGCGGCGCAGGCCGTCGACGTGCTCACGCGCGCGGCCGAGGCCGGCAACGCGCATGGCACGTACCGGCTCGCGTGGATGCACCGCATCGGCAAGGGCGTCAAGCACGACATGGCGCGCTGCGTCGCGCTGCTGTCGCAGGCCGCGGCGGGCGGCTATGCGCAGGCGCAGTACGAGCTGGCGATGCATTGCAGCACCGGCGACGGCGTGCCCCAGGACGACGAGCGCGCCGCCTACTGGCTCGAACGCGCGGTGCAGGGCGACCACGGCGAGGCGATGATCATGCTCGCCGGCAAGTTCGAACGCGGGCGCGGCGTGCCGCAGGATCTGGAGCGGGCGGTGGCGCTGTACAAGCGCGCCGCGGACAAGCGCATCCCCGCGGCCTTCTACCACCTGGGCGTGCTCACCGCCGACGGCCGCGGCCTCGATCGCGACCTGCGCGAGGCGATGCGCCTGATGACCCTGGCCGCCAAGGACGGCGTGCACGACGCGCGCGAGCAGCTGGAGGATCTGTCGCTGGCGATGACGCGCGAGTCGCGCGGCTGACTCCGGGGTCTCATCGAGCCCTCATCCTGCGACCCCGCTTCGCTTCTCGCGGGATGACGGCAGCTCAGGCCGCCAACGGCTCCTGCACCGCCGCCGCACCGTGGCGCACCATCACCAGCCCCGGCATCGGATCGCGCGTCAGGCGTTCGACCAGCGTGCCTGCGAGGTCCGCGTCCACC
>DATCRO010000411.1:0-4298 GCA_036569025.1 Burkholderiaceae bacterium | reverse complement strand
GGGGGAGCGCCCACATCAGGCGGTCGAAGTCCCCGTCGTCGCGCATGCGCTCGACCGCGGCGCGAATCGTGTCCAGGGCCGCGGCGCCGCGTTCCTCGGCCACATGGTCCAGCGAGCGAAGCTCGTCGTCGAGTTCCTGATCCGTCATTCCTGCCCCACCCGCCACCGGGGCCGTCGCCGGCCGCCCCGTCCGCCGGAGGCCGCGGCGCATGCCCGGCCTCGCCGACCGCGCGGCGGCGCGCCGCGCGAGGGTCCCGCGGTCTTCGGCGCCGCGGTGACGAACCATTTTGCACGTGCCGGTGCCGCCGTGTCGGCCTGGCATCAATCCCGCGGGAAATTGCTGCGCACCTGCATTTGCACGAATGAAAATGGGCCCGCGGAGGGCCCATGTCGGAGAGTGCTTCGGCGCTGCGTCAGTCGCGGGCGTAGATGTCCACGTCCTTGGTCTCCCTGACGAACAGCAGGCCCACCACGAAGCAGACCGCGGCGATCCAGAACGGATACCACAGGCCGTAGAACATGTTGCCGTTCTGGGCGACCATGGCGAACGTCACCGAGGGCAGCAGGCCGCCGAACCAGCCGTTGCCGATGTGGTACGGCAGGCTCATCGACGTGTAGCGGATGCGGGTGGGGAACAGCTCGACCAGCATCGCCGCGATCGGGCCATAGACCATCGTCACGTAGATCATCAGGATCCACAGCAGACCGACGACCGTGAACCACTGGCCGCTGAAGGCCGCGATGGGCTTGGCCTTGGCCGGGTAGCCGGCGCCCTTGAGCGTCTCGGCGACTTCCTTCTTGAACGCGCCGATCGCCTTGCCCGACGCCTCGTCGAACTTGTAGCCGCCTGCCATCAGCGCGCCCGTGGGCGGCGTCAGCGTCTTGTCGCCGACCGTCACGACCGTGGGCGAGCCCGCCGGCAGGGCCTCGTTGGCGTAGCTGGCGGAGTTGGCCGTCAGTGCCCGCTTGGCGATGTCGCACGGCGAGGTGAAGTCGACTTCGCGCGCCACCGGGCTGCCCTGGAACGAGCAGGTGGCCGGGTCGGCCTTGACCGTGACCTGCGCGCTGGCCTGGGCCGCGGCCAGTTCGGGGTTCGCGGCGCCGGCGATGGCGTGGAAGATCGGGAAGTAGGTCGCGCAGGCGAGCACCATGCCGGCCAGGATGATGGGCTTGCGGCCGATCTTGTCCGACAGCGTGCCGAAGACGATGAAGAACGGCGTGCCGAGCGCCAGCGCGGCGGCGATCATGTACTGCGCGGTGGTCGCATCGACCTTCAGCGAGCTGGTCAGGAAGAACAGCGCGTAGAACTGGCCCGTGTACCAGACGACGCCCTGGCCTGCCACGAGGCCGAACAGCGCGAGCAGCACGATCTTGAGATTGCCCCACTTCGTGAAGGACTCGGTCAGCGGCGCCTTGGACGTCTTGCCCTCTTCCTTCATCTTCTTGAACGCGGGCGACTCGTTCATCGACAGCCGGATCCACACGCTGACGGCCAGCAGCAGGATCGAGACGATGAACGGCGCGCGCCACCAGTTCTCCTTGAACGCGTCGTCGCCGACGGCCGACTTCACGCCGATGATCACCAGCAGCGACAGGAACAGGCCCAGCGTCGCCGTGGTCTGGATCCACGACGTGTACGCGCCCCGCTTGCCGCGCGGCGAGTGCTCGGCCACGTAGGTCGCGGCGCCGCCATATTCGCCGCCGAGCGCCAGGCCCTGCAGCATGCGCAGCGCGATCAGGATGATCGGCGCGGCGACGCCGATAGCCTTGTAGCTGGGCAGCACGCCGACGATGAACGTCGACAGGCCCATGATCAGGATGGTGACCAGGAAGGTGTACTTGCGGCCGATCATGTCGCCGAGCCGGCCGAACACCAGCGCGCCGAACGGCCGCACGAAGAAGCCCGCGGCAAAGGCCAGCAGCGACGCGATGAACGCGGCCGACGGGTCGAGGCCCGAGAAGAACTGCGCCGCGATGATCGGCGCGAGCGATCCATAGAGATAGAAGTCGTACCACTCGAAGACGGTGCCGAGCGACGAGGCGAAGATGACCTTCTTCTCCTCGCCCGTCATCGGCCTGGCCGCGGCGCTCATCGAGCTGACGGCTGCGCTGGTGGATGCCATGGGAAGTCTCCTGTTGTCGAATGCGGCCACCGTCCTCGACGGGAGTGCCTGGACGCATCGTGGGACCGCCCTCTGACAGCGCTCTGACGCGAACCTTCTCCGAAACTTACAAACCGAGGGGAAACACGGAGGGCGCGTTCCTCATGGTGGAAAACCGGCACGGGTCCGGGTAAATCGCGACACACGGCGTGCTGATTGCCGCCAGTCCCGGCGTGCCGCGACGGCAAATCCCCGCCGCCGTGCGCGCCGGTCTGGACGCCAGTTCGATTCGGTCGCACGATCGACCTGCCAGCAGACGGGACCGGCCCCATGAACGACGCCCGCAACTCCCTGATCGCGCCCTTCGACGTGGTGGGCATCATCGCGTCCGCGGGCGGGCTCGAGGCGATCTCGGCGGTGCTCGCGGACCTGCAGCCCGGCTTCGGAGCCGCGATCGTCGTCGGCCAGCACCTCGGCGGCGAGAGCGGGCTGGTGGACATCCTGGCGCGGCGCATCGCGCTGCCGGTCGTCTGGGCGGGCGATGGCATGATCCTCGAAGCGGGCCGCGTCCACGTGACGCCGCCACGGCTGCTGCTGGAGGTGCATCCGGACTTCAGCTGCGCGCTGTCGCCATCGCTGGGTCTGGCGCGCGACCGGCCGCTCACCGTGCTGCTGCAGTCGCTGGCAGACAGCGTCGGCGACCGCGCCCTGGCGGTCGTGCTGACCGGCATGGGCAGCGACGGGGCGGGCGGCGCCCGCGCCGTGAAGATGGCCGGCGGCGCGGTGATCGCGCAGAGCGAGGAGACCTCCGATCACCCCGACATGCCACGCGCGGCGGTGATCGCCGGCGCGGTCGACCTCGTGCTGCCGCTGCGCGAGATCGGCAGCACGATCTCGCGCGTGATGAGCGGCGGCCGCTTCCCGCAACCTCGCAACGAGCGCGAGGCGCGCCACGCACTGTTCGGCGGCTCCGGGCCCGCGCGCGAGGCCTTGCGCGAGGTCGAGTGGGAGTCGACCGAGTTCGGCCAGGTCCTGGGCTGGCCCGCGTCGCTCAAGGCCGTCGTGGCCGCGATGCTGGCCAGCGGCTTTGCCACCTGCATCGGGTGGGGCCCGGCGTTCAACCAGCTCTACAACGACGCCTGGATCGGCGTGCTGGGCAACAAGCACCCGGCCGCCGCCGCCGCACCGTCGCACGGCACCTGGCAGGAACTGTGGCCGTCGCTGGCCGGCACCTATCGGCGCGTGCTCGAGACCTCGCAGACGAGCTATGTCGAGGACATGCCGCTGTCGCTCAAGCGTCACGGCTACACCGAGGAGGCGTACTTCAACCTGTCGTGCAGCGCGTTGTCCGACGACGCCGGCGTGGTGTGCGGCGTGATGACGATCGCTGCGGAGACGACCGAGCGCGTGCTGGCGGAGCGCCGTCTCGTGGCGCTGCGCGCGCTGACGTCGGCGGTCTCCGGCGCCGAGACGGTCACCGAGGTCTGCCGTCGCGCGGAGCAGTTGCTGGCCGAGCAGCCGCGCGACCTGCCCTTCCTGCTGCTGTACCGCATCGACGGCATGCTGCAGCGTGCGACGCTGGCGGCCTCGGCGGGCCTGGCCGCGGGTTCGCCGTTCGCGCCGTATGCGATCGAGCTGCAGATGACGCCCGCGACGTGGCCGCTGGGCCGTGTCGTGCGCCAGGGCGAGCCGCTGCTCGTGGACGACCTGGCCGACCGGATGCCGGCGCTGCACGCGGGCAACTGGCCCGAGCCGCCGACGCGCGCGATGCTGCTGCCGGTGCGCGTGGAGAACGAGGCGGCTGGCGCCGTGCTGGTGGCGGGTCTGAGCCCGCGCATCGCGTTCGATCGCACGTACGAGGACTTCGTCGGGCAGCTCGCGCAGCAACTGGGCGCCAGCCTCACCGACGCGCGGCTGCGCGAGTCGGCGCGCGAGCGCCTGAACCGGCTGTCCGAGCTGGATCGCACGAAGACCGAGTTCTTCTCCAACGTGAGCCACGAGTTCCGCACGCCGCTCACGCTGATCCTCGCGCCGCTGGAGGACGTGCAGACGCGTGCTGCCGCGAGCGTCGAGCTGCAGGGCGAACTGCAGGTGGCGGCGCGCAACGCCAAGCGCCTGCTCAACCTCGTCGACACGCTGCTGGACTTCTCGCAGATCGAGGCGGGCCGGCTGCGCGCGCAATGGGAGATGCTGGAC
>DATCRO010000410.1:0-6192 GCA_036569025.1 Burkholderiaceae bacterium | reverse complement strand
GCGCTGGCCTTGCCCGACGGCGGCGCGCTCACGGGCGCGGGCGTGTCGAGCAACGGCAGCGGATGCGCGACGACGCTGTCGGGCAGGGCGCTGACCACGTCGTACTCGGCATGCGGCCGCTCCCACTCGTCGTGCTTCTTGAACAGCAGCCATGGCTCCTGGCGCTCGCCCGGCTTGGCGATCTTCACGAGCTCCCACAGCCCCGCGACCTTCCTGCCGTGCAGCCGGAACACGAGCTTGCCGGCCTTCAGGCCGGCGCGCGGATCGCCCACGGGCTCCCAGGTGCCGTTGTCCCACACGATGACGGTGCCGGCGCCGTACTGGCCCGGCGGGATGGTGCCCTCGAACGTGCCGTAGGCGACCGGGTGGTCCTCCACGTGCATCGCCAGCCGCTTTTCCTTCGGGTCGAAGCTGGGCCCCTTGGGCACGGCCCAGGACAGCAGGACGCCGTCGAGCTCGAGGCGAAAGTCGTAGTGCAGCCGCGTCGCGTCGTGCTTCTGGATGACGAACGACAGCTGCCGGCCGGTGCGCGCGCGCACGGGGCCGGGCTCGGACGTGATCGTGAAGTCGCGCTTGGCGTCGTAGCGGGCCAGCGGGGCGCCGTCATCGGTGGCCGGCGGCGCCTTCGCGCGCGTGCGCTTCGCGGGCGCCGGCGCGGCGGCGCGCGTCACGCGGGGCGCGCGCGCGGGCGGGCGAGGGGTCGAGGTGCGCGGGGCAGTGGGCATGGCGCGGATTCGGCATTCGCCATGCCCGTGGGCGGCGTCACGCGCGCTTGCGCGCGAGCGACGGCGTGCCCTTGGCGCGCGTGGCCGGCGCGGCCTTCCTGGCGGCCGGCTTCCTGGCGGCCGCGGACTTCGCGGGCGCCTTCGCGGCGGCCTTGCGTGCGGGCTTGGCGTCGGCCTGCGCCTCGGCCTCCAGCTCGGACTCCGCGGCCTGGCGGCGCTTGCCCAGGCTGTTCTTGAGCAGCGCCGTCAGGTCGACCACGTTGGACGGCGCGGAAGTGTCCACCGGCGCCTCGATCGGCGTCACCTCGTGCGTGGCGCCCGCCTCGACCTTGGCCTTGATCAGGTTCTTGATCGCCTCGGCGAAGTGGTCGTGGTACGCGTCGGCCTTCCACTTGACCGTGAGCTCGGAGACGAGCTGCTTGGCCATCTTCAGCTCCGCGTCCTTGAGGTTGGTGGCCGCCTTGCCCGCCTCGGGGATGCGCAACTCGTTCCACTTGCGCACCTCGGTGGCCCAGCGCAGCGTGTTGAGCACGAGCATCGGGCCGTCGGGCATCAGCGCGGCCAGGTGTTCCTTGGTGTGCATCACCACGCGTGCGATGCCGATCACGTCGTCGGCGATCATCGCCTCGCGCAGCAGCGCGTAGACCTTGTCGGCCTTGGGCAGCGGCTCGAGGTAGTACGGCTTCTCGAGGTAGACGAACGGGATCTCGGCGGCCTTGACGTAGCCCTCGATCTCGATGGTCTGCATCGTCTTGGGATAGGCGTTGCGGATCTCGTCGTCGTCCATCAGCACGTAGGTGCCGTCCTCCTGCTTGACGCCCTTGACGATGTTCTCCTTGGTGATCGGCTTGCCGGTGCGCTTGTTGATGCGCTGGTAGCCGACCGGATCCATCGTGCGCTTGTCGAGCCAGTCGAAGTCGATGTCGTCCTCCTGTGACGCCGGATACAGCGCCACCGGCACGTGGACGAGGCCGAAGGCGATCGCGCCTTTCCAGATCGAGCGGGGCATGGCGGCTCCTGACAGCGCGGCGACGGCGCGCGGGAGCCGGGAGCGGCAATCGCCGCGCCCGCGTCAGCGCCTGTTCGACCGGTCGACGCCGAAGCGGAACACGAGCGCCGCGTCGACGACGGCGGCGTCCAGCCCGCCGCTGCCGCGCACCGACTTGATCTTGCCGCCGGCCACGCGCAGCGACAGCGAATCGGTCAGCGCGAAGTCCACGTAGGCGCGCCCCTGGGCGACGGCGCCGCCGCCGGTGTCCACGCCGCCGCCGCCGGCAGCGCCCGCCAGCGCCTCGACGCCCAGGCGCAGCCGCTGCGTCACGGGCAGTTGCGCGCCCACGCCGAACAGGCCTTCCGAGTACGCGCCCGCGCCGCCGGCGAACGCGCTGTGCGCCTGGCCGGTGACGTAGATGTTCGGTGCGACGAAGCGGTTGACCTGGAGCACCACGGCGTCCAGCGCCTCGCTGCCGCCCGTCTTGCGCGCGGCGCGGTAGTGCTCGACGCCGGAGCCGAACTCCATGCGGGTCGGCGTGCCGGGGCGGGTGTCGACCCAGCTGCCGAGGTCGGCCTGCGGCACGTCCAGCGCCCAGTTGAGCGAGACGGCGGCCATCGTGGCCTTGTAGCGGCCGTGGCGCGGCGAATCGATGACGCCCAGCTCGGCGCCGATCCCCAGCGTGTCGGTCAGGCGCAGCGTCGTGCCGGCCGCGGCCTTGACCAGCAGGCCGCCGCCGGTGTTGATGCCGCCGCCGCCGGCCAGGCCGGCCGCGACGCGCACGCCCGCGCTCAGGCGGTCGCCCGCCACCGGCCAGCGCAGGCCCGCCGTGCCCAGCACCTCGGCGTAGCCGGCGACCCCGCCGGAGGCCGCGCCGGCGGTCTCGATGCCGGCCCAAAGCGGTCCGTCGACGGTGCGTTCCGCGCGCAGGCCCACCAGCCCGATGCGGCTGGCCAGCGGGGTGCCCGTCGTCGAGACGGCGTTGCGCGGGTGCACGAACGTCACGGTCGCGTCGACATGGTCGAAGCCCAGCCCGGTGGCGCTGCCGTCCGTGGCCACGCCGGTGAACTCGGCGGGGCGGTAGCGGAACGACGAGTCGACGTTGAGCATCCAGCCGAACTGGTTGGAGTTGATCTGGCCGTTGGGGAACCAGACCTTCGAGTACGTCGGGCCCGTGTAGAAGCCCGGCAGGCGGAAGACGAGGTCGACGTGCGGGCGCAGCATCAGTCCGCCGCCCACCGGCGCCGCGCCGCCGCCGCCGCCGCCGGCGAACACGCCGGCGTCGATCGCGATGTTGTCGCCGAGCGGGTGCGACCAGGCGCCCTCGACGCCCGGCACGAAGAAGCCGCCGCGGCGGCCGGTGGCGGCGCCGTAGACGGCCGGGCCGGCCCAGAACTCGCCGCCCACGTTGAGCAGTTCGGTCAGGCCGACCAGGCCCATGCGTTCATGTCCGGGCAGGCGCACCTTCTCGGCGCCCAGGCGCACGCGGGCGTCCAGCGAGCGCACGGGCGCGGCGCTGCCTTCGGCCAGGGGGTCGCCCGCGAACTGGGCATGCGCCGCCCCGGCTTGCAGCGCGAGGCCGCAGGCGATGGCGACCGGAGCGAGACGGGAGACGGGGCGGAGGAGGGCGGGCGAGGGCGAGGACAGCAGACGCATGGGGACGGGCAGGGCCGCGAGGCGGAAGGCGCGATCTTAGCGGGCTGACGCGCGCCGATGGTTCCCCCGCAAGGAACGAGGCCCCGGCGCTCGCGCGGCCGGGGCCTCGTCAGGGACGGATCGGGTTCAGTGCGCCAGCAGGTGCGGCAGCCAGAGCGACAGCGCGGGCCAGTACGTCACCAGGAGCAGGAAGCCGATCATCGTGAGCAGCCACGGCCACACGGCCACGGTGAGCTCGGTGATGCCCATCTTGGTGATGCCCGAGGCCACGTACAGGTTCAGGCCCACCGGCGGGTGGCACATGCCGACCTCCATGTTGACGGCCATCAGGATGCCCATGTGCACCGGGTTGACGCCCAGCTTGACGGCCACCGGGTAGAGGATGGGCGCCATGATCAGCACGATGGCCGACGGATCCATGAAGTTGCCGGCCGCCAGAAGGATGATGTTGACCAGGAACAGGAACACCACCACGCCGAAGCCCTGCGAGGCCATCCAGGTCGCCATCGCCTGCGGGATCTGCTCGGACGTCAGCAGGAACGAGAACAGCACCGCGTTCGTGATGATGTACAGCAGCATCGAGCTCATCGCGGCCGCGTTGCGCAGCACCTTGGGCACGTCCTTGAGCTTGAGGTCCTTGTAGACGAACACCGAGATGAAGAACGCGTAGACCGCCGCGATGGCCGCGGCTTCGGTCGGCGTGAAGATGCCGCTGTAGATGCCGCCGATGATGATGATGACCAGCGCCAGGCCCCAGAACGCCTCGCGGAAGGCCTTCCAGCGCGCGCCCCAGGTCTCGCGCGGCATGCGCGGGTAGTCGTACTTGCGGGCGCGGTACCAGGTGGTCACGCCCAGCAGCACCGACAGCACGACGCCCGGGACGACGCCCGCGATGAACAGGTCGCCGACCGACGCCGTGGGCACCGGGTTGCCGTCGGGCCCGGTGGCGTTCATGCCGTTGGTCGCGATGGAGAAGATCACCAGGTTGATCGACGGTGGGAACAGGATGCCGAGCGCGCCCGACGTGGTGATCACGCCCGCGGAGAAGCGCTTCGGATAGCCCGCCTCCACCATGGCCGGCAGGATGATCGAGCCGATCGCCACCACGGTGGCCACCGACGAGCCCGAGATCGCCGCGAACAGCGCGCAGGCCAGCACGCCGGCCAGCCCCAGGCCGCCGTACATGTGGCCCACCATCGTCGCGGCGAACCGGATCATCCGTTTGGCCGCCCCCCCGTTGGTGAGGAAGTTGCCCGCCAGGATGAAGAACGGGATCGCCATGATCGGGAAGCTGTTGAGCCCCTCGAACAGCTTCATCCCGACGCTGGCCATGGGCACGTCGCTCAGGAAGAAGAAGAACCCCATCACGGTCAGGCCGAGCGCGATGGACACCGGCATGCCGGTGAGCATCAGCATCACCAGCAGCGTGAAGATGATCAACGCATTCATTTGACGATGCTCCCCTGGGCCGTCGGTTCATAGTTGTCGACGTCTTCCAGGCCCTCGACGTGGGCGACCTCGTGCTTGGGCAGCTCGCCGGTCTTCCAGAAAGCGACCATGACCTGCAGGAAGCGGAAGCACATCAGGTACGACGCGACCGGGATGCACATGTACTCGATCCACACGGGCAGCTCGAGGTCGGGCGTGGTGGCGCCTTCGGTGAGGTCGTCGACGTTGCGGCCCAGCGCGTGGAACAGCGCGTAGTGCATGCCGTCGTCCCAGACGAGCACCGAGCCCATCGTGCCGATCACCACCGTGAACACCGCGCCGCCGAACAGGCCGAACAGCGTGAGCCAGCGCGCCGGCGTGGGCGGCAGCGCGCGCACCAGCGTGTCCACGCCCACGTGGGTGCCGTGGCGCACGCCGTACGCGGCGCCGAACTTGGCCATCCAGATGAACATGTAGATGCACAGCTCCTGGGCCCAGCTGAGGTTGATCTTCAGGAGCGCGTCCTGGAGCCATTGCAGCCAGGTGGGGTAGTGCGCGCCAGCGGCGTAGCGCTGGACGACCGCCACGAAGATCAGCAGCGTCGCCGCGCCCATGAGGAACGCGATGAGCCACTCTTCGAGGTGGTCGAGGAAGCGACCGAACATCGGATGCCTTTCTCGCGCCGGGGCGCAAAGTGAGCGGGCAGGACGAAACGGCGCGGTCGCCCGCGGGCGACCGGCGCATGAAGACGAGTGGACGACGCGGGCGAGCGCGCCGTCAATCGGGGGCGGCCCCGGCGTGGCCGGGGCGAGCCCGCGGGATCAGACCGGCACGAAGCCGGCTTCCTTGTAGGCGGCGGCGACGGCGTCCTTGCCGACCCGGCCTTCCATTTCCTTGTGCACCGGCATCAGCGCCTTCTTCCATTCCAGCGCCTCGGCGGGCGTCAGCTGGTAGATGGTGGTCTTGCCGCTGGCGCGGATCTTCTCGAGCGACTGGACGTTCTCGGTGGCGGCGATCGCGTTGGCGTACGTCGTTGCGTCCTTCATGCACTGGTCCAGCGTCGTGCGGATGTCGGCGGGCAGGCCGTCCCAGAACTTCTTGTTGACGATCGCGGCGTACGCGAGGTGGCCGTGGTTGGACAGCGTGATGTGCTTCTGCACCTCGTAGATCTTCTGCGTGTAGAAGTTCGACGGCGTGCCCTCGGTGCCGTCGACCACGCCCGACTGCAGCGCCTGGTACAGCTCGGAGAACGCCATCACCTGCGGGATCGCGCCGAGCGCGCGCATCTGGGCGTCCAGCACCTTGGACGACTGGATGCGCATCTTCAGGCCCTTGAAGTCGGCCACGTGGTGCAGCGGGCGGTTGGCGCACATCTGGTGGAAGCCGTTGTCC
>DATCRO010000409.1:0-2051 GCA_036569025.1 Burkholderiaceae bacterium | reverse complement strand
ACCTGGAACAGGCCGCCCGCCGGCCCGCCACGTCGCCTGCCTGCGGGGCCGGGACGTGCCGGATGCGCCCCGGGCAGGTCGCTGCGCTGCAGCGCGTCCATCACCGTGCGCCAGACCGGCGCGGCGCCCGTCACGCCGGAGACCGCATGCATCGGCGCGCCGCTCGCATTGCCCACCCACACGCCGACCGTGTAGCGCGCGGAGAAGCCCACGCACCAGTTGTCGCGCATGTCCTTGCTGGTGCCCGTCTTGACGGCCGACCAGTAGCGCGTGGCCAGCGCGTTGTCCAGCCCGAAGGTCGGCACGCGGGCGTCGTTGTCGGCCAGGATGTCGGCGACGATGAACGACGGCGCGGCCGCCATCACGCGCGTCGTCGCGGGCAGGTCGTCGGCGGGCTGCAGGCGGGGCGCGCTCACGGTGCCGCCGTTGGCCAGCGCGCGGTAGGCGTTGGTCAGCGACAGCAGCGTCACCTCGGGCGAGCCGAGCGCGATGCTGTAGCCGTAGAAGTCGCCGGCCTTGCGGATCGGCAGGCCCAGCGCGACCAGCCGCCGCGCGAAGCGGTCGGGCGACACCATCACCGCGGTGCGCACCGCGGGCACGTTCAGCGACGAGCCGAGCGCGGTGCGCACGCTGACCGGGCCCTTGAAATCATGGTCGTAGTTCTGCGGAATGTACAAACCCGACGGGGTATGCAGCCGCGTCGGCGCGTCGTCCAGCACCGAGGCCGCCGTGAGCCAGCGCTGCTCGATCGCCTGCTCGTAGAGGAAGGGTTTCAGCGTGGAGCCGGCCTGGCGCGGTGCGACGACGGCATCCACGGCCGCCGCCTGCGACAGGTCGCCGCTGGAGCCGACCCACGCGAGCACGTCGCCGGTGGCGTTGTCCAGCACCACGACCGCGCCGTCCTCCACGTCGCGGTCGCGCAGCTGCGCGAGCTGCTCGCGCAGCGCGTCGCGCGCGCGGCGCTGCGCGCCGGCGTCGAGCGTCGTGCGCAGCGTCGCCGGCGCGGACCTCGCGCCCGGCTTGAGCAGCTGGCGCGCGAAGTGCGGCGCGAGCTGCTCGCCGTCGATCGAAGGCGTCGCCGGATGCCCCAGCACCAGCTCCGCCAAGCCCTGCGCCGCCACGCATCCGTCGCCGCGGCCCTGCGCCTTGAGGACGCCGCACGCTCGCTGGCCGACGACGGCCGGCGCGGCGTTCGGCGCCCGCAGCAGCGCGGCCGCGATCGCCGACTCCTCCGCGTCGAGCCCCGACGGCGCCTTCTGGAACAGCGATTGCGACATCGCCGCCACGCCCACCTGCTCGCCGCGGAACGGCACCAGGTTGAGCCAGGCCTCGAGGATCTGGTCCTTGCTCCAGCTGCGCTCGATGCGCAGCGCGGCCGCCGCCTGCTCGATCTTCGTGCCGACCGAGCGGCCGCCCTTGGGCAGCGCGAGGTCGGGGTCGAGCAGGCCCGCCAGCTGCATCGTGATCGTCGACGCCCCGCGCGTGCCGCCGGGCCCGGTGCGGCCGATCGCGGCCCCCGCCACGGCCTGCCAGTCCACGCCGGCGTGTTCCGGGAAGCGCTGGTCCTCCGACGCGATCGCGGCCGCGCGCAAGGCCGGCGAGATCTGCGCCAGCGGCACCCACCCGCCGCGCCGCGCCTTGAGGTCGGTGCGCACGACCTGCACCGGCTGGCCGTGGCGATCGAGCAGCACCGTCTCCGAGCTGCGATAGCCCACCTTGACCTGCTCGAACGACGGGATCGCCGCCTGCGCGGACGCCGACCCGGCCAGGGCGAGCGCGGCCAGCGTCGCGCGCAGGCGCAGGCGAGGCGCGCGCGAGTTCACGGCTGGACCGTCCATGCCGCGTTGGGCGATTCGCCGAACATCTCGGGCGCGTACATCGCCTCGACACGCGTCTGCGGCAGGCCGAAGTGGCCCGGGTTGTTCAGGCGGAACGTGTACTCGAGACTGAACGCGCCCTTGGGCAGGTAGCGGTAGTACGAGCGGAAGGCCTCGAAGCTGCGCGCCTGGTACGCGAGCCAGCCCCGCGAGTCGTCCTTCTCGCTGCCGGTG
>DATCRO010000408.1:0-3883 GCA_036569025.1 Burkholderiaceae bacterium | reverse complement strand
AGGCACAGCATGATCTGCAACTCCGCCGACGGCAGCGTCACCGTCTCTTCGCCGCAGCTCATCGTGCCCTGGTCGGGCGCCAGGCGGATGTCGCCGTGCGACGGCGTCAGGCTCTGCATGGCGGCCGGCCGGCGCAACAGCGCGCGCACGCGGGCGGCGAGCTCCTCCATCGAGAACGGCTTGGCGAGGTAGTCGTCCGCGCCGGCCTCCAGGCCCTCGACGCGGTCGTGCACCGCGTCGCGCGCGGTCAGCATCAGGCAGGGCGTGACGTTGCCGTCCTCGCGCATGCGGCACACCAGCGACAGGCCGTCGCCGTCGGGCAGCCCGCGATCGACGACCACCGCGCCGTACGGCGTCTCGGCGATCGCGTGGCGCGCGCTGGCGATGCGATCGAACACGTCGACCTCGATGCCGGCCGTGGCCAGCGCCTTGCGCACCAGCGTGGACAGGCGTTCGTGGTCTTCGACGAGGGCGATGCGGTTCATGTCGGATCGGGACTGTTCAATCGAGGGCGATCTTGCCCGGCGCCCAATAGGCCTTGGCGAGGATCTGCGACGGCCGCGCGCCCGCCGACCTGAGCACGCGACGCAGGCGCTGGATGGTCAGCGACTGGCCACTGAGCACGTACTGCCGGAACGAGTCGGCGCCCGCATAGCGCTGCAGCGACGCCTCCACGTCCAGCAGGTGCGAGCCGTCCGGCCGGCGCTCGACCAGCGACGCATGCTGCAGCATGCCACGGCCCATCGCCTCCAGCACGCCGCGCACCTCGACGACGTCGGCCACTTCGAAGATGAAGTGCGTGTCCAGGCCGCCCAGCGGGGTGTCGCACAGCGCCAGCGCCAGGCCCAGCGAGGTCTCGTCGCCGACGAACACGGTGGAGCGGTCGATCGACGCCAGGTCCATCGAACGGCGCGGGCCCAGCACGTGGCAGCGGTCGCCCGGAGCCACCGCGCCCAGCCAGTCGCCGGCCGGCGCGGCGTCGCGCATGAAGCCCAGGAGCTCCAGCGCGTCGTCGCCATCGCCGAGCCGGAACGGCGTGAACGTGCGGAACGCCATGCCGGCCACGCGCACCTGCACCTTGTCGCCCGGCACGTGCGCGACGCGCCGCAGCGCCTCGCTGCGCAGCGACACCAGCCGGAAACGCGGCGACAGCGCATGCACGGCGGCGACGCGGGTCTCGAGCGCCATCACCTTGAGCAGGGCCGACTCGAACAGGCCAGGCTCGTTGCCGCCGGTGTCGGGGCGCAGGGCTGCGGGAGGCGATGCGGTCAAGGTCATGGAGGCACTCCGGGGCGAGGGGCGGATGTCCGCATCGTCGCCGGGAGCGGCTTTCCGCCGACTTACCGCGCTCGGCCACGGACGCCCTGTCCGCTCACGGGCCGGCATCGAGGCGACGCTCGCGTCGCACGACATGGGGCCGCGGCCTTCCCGACATGCGGAGCCAGGGCAGTCGCCAAGTTATGTAACCGATCGTAAGCCATACCCCCTGCCGCATGATGTCCCCGCCGGCGCCCGGGACTTCGCCGCTCGCGGCGACGGGCCGGCCGCGCTGCGCGTCGCGGTGGCCGCTGTCGCGCCCGTTGCGTCGTCCGCCCGCGCCGGGCTCGTGGTTCTCCCCGCTTTTTGGTGTGCCCGCCTCCGGAAATCCCTAGCTTCCGGCCGCGCGGACTTCAAAGCATCGCACCGGGCCTGTAGCATCCTGCTCGGCCGACATCGAGGGAGGCCGGGCGACATCCGACATGCAGGCTCGGGCGCCGCCGTTGGGACGACGCCGAGAAACCGCACCGCAAGGCCATGGCCAAGCCGAATTTCCACGACCGCAGCTGGCACGAGATCGACTGGGAGACCTGGGGCTCCCAGTTCAGCATCGTCGACCGCGCGAGCTCCGTGGGCGAACTGCAGAACGGCATCTCCACGCGCTACATGGAAGTGCAGGACCTGCTGTCGCAGCTGCCGCCGCACGCCGGCCGCGCCCACGCGCTGGTCTCGGGCTGGCGCATGGAGGTCAACGGCTACGGCCGCACCATCGTGTTCTCGGAGTCGACGCGCATCCTGCGCCGGCTCGACGACCTGCACGGCCAGGTCACCGCGCAGCTGCATGCCGCGCGCCAGGCCGCCAAGGCGGCTCGCAAGGCACGCCAGCGCGCGCACGTGGCCAGCGGCGCGCGCGATGCAGCGGCGCACCGTGCGGCCGAGGCGCACGACGAGTTCGAAGGCATGCGCCACAGCGCGGCCACCGCCCGCCAGCGCAACGACGACGTCAACCCCGGCCAGCAGACGGCCGCGATGCGCTGGGCCGCCGTGCAGGCGCAGATGGCGCGCGAATGCGACCACTGCCTGGCCGACAGCGCGAGGCCGGTGCACGCCAGGCAGTTCCGCGCCGCGGTCGATGCCTCGGGCGACGCGTCCGTCGAGCAGATGCTGCCGGCGCGCGACAACGGCATGGTGCGCATCGTCGTCGTCGGCGGCCGTCACCAGTTCTGGACGACGGGACTGCCCAACCTCGAGAACCTGGGCATCGCGCGCTACGCCATCTACCGCCGCGACGGCCGCACGCGCTCGTTCGAATACGTGGCCGGCATCCGGCGCCCCGAGGACACCGCCGCGCAGCGCGAGGCGGTCGAGCGCGGCGGTTAGACGCTCATCCCTAGCGCATGGCGCCGGGCCGACAGGGCCGCTGCGCACGCGCTTTCACGGCTCGCGGCACGCCTCGACCACGTCGTGCGGGTGCGACGTCGCCGCAGGGGAAACCGCCCAGAAAGCCGGGCGCCGGCGGGCCGCAAGAGGGCATCCACCAAGGCCCCCGCGACGCGATGCGACGACGCAACGGCGGCCCGGCACACCCGTGTTGTCCCGCTTGAACTGACATGTGGCCTCGCTATCCTCGCGCCACAAAAATTTCCGTCAGGAGCGTTTCCATGGACCGTCGACAACTACTCAAGCGCGGCGCCTTCTTCACCGTCATCGCGGCCACCGGCGCGCTGACCGCGTGCGGCGGCGACGCCAACGAGCCGGCCGGCACCTACAAGTTCGACCAGGGCGTGGCCAGCGGCGACCCGCGCGACACGAGCTGCGTGTTCTGGACGCGCTGCGTGCGCGCCGACGGCACGAGCGCACCGATCGACGTGCTGCTGCAGGTGTCGACCGCGGCCGACTTCAGCGCCGGCCTGATGTGGGTGCGCCTGACCGCCAGCAGCGACTGGGACAACACGCTGCGCGCCAAGATCACGGGCCTGGCTCCGAACACGCCGCTGTACTACCGCTTCATCGCCGGCACGGACGTCAGCCCGGTGGGCCGCGCCAGGACCGCACCGGCGGCCGGCGCCAACGTCGCGCAGGTCAGGTTCGGCTGGTTCACCTGCCAGGACTGGTCGATCAACCACTGGGGCGCGATGTCGCTGCTCGCGCAGGAGGATCTCGACTTCCTCGTGCACGTGGGCGACTACATCTACGAGACCGTGGGCGCCTCGTTCCAGGTCGGCGCCGCCGAGCCCGCGCACAGCGCGCTCACGCTGCCGGACGGCACCGCCCTGGGCAGCGCCAAGTACGCCACGACGCTGGCCGACTACCGCTACCTGTACCGCACGTACCGCAGCGACGCGCGCCTGCGCACGCTGCACCAGCAGTGGCCGGTGATCGCGATCTGGGACGACCACGAGTTCAGCGACGACTGCTGGCAGGACCACCAGACCTACACCAACGCCAACCTGCAGCAGACCGCGCGCCGCCGTGCCGCGTCGCAGGCCTGGGTCGAGTACATGCCGCTGGACTTCGGCGACGTCTCGTTCGACACCGCCAACGCCGCCTACGACAACATCCGCATCTACCGCGACTTCCAGTTCGGCAACCTGATGCACCTGGTCATGACCGACGAGCGCCTGTA
>DATCRO010000407.1:0-7317 GCA_036569025.1 Burkholderiaceae bacterium | reverse complement strand
CCGATGCGGTCGGACAGCATGCCGAACAGCGGCTGCATGCACATGTAGACGAACAGCGTCACCAGCGAGATGTTGGTCGCGGTCGTCTTGGGCATGTGGGCCGTCGTGATCAGGTACTTCTGCATGTACGTGGTGAACGTGTAGAAGATCAGCGAGCCGCCGGCGGTGTAGCCCAGCACCGTGAGGAAGGCCGCGCGGTGGTCGCGCCAGATCGTGGCGAAGCTGCCGGCCTCGCTGCTCTTGAGGTCGGCCTCGCGCGCGGTCTCGTGCAGCGTGCGCCGCAGGAACAGGGCGACGACCGCCGTGACCGCGCCGATCAGGAACGGGATGCGCCATCCGAACTCCTTGAGCTGCGCCTCGTCGAGGACCTGCTGCAGCACGAACACCACCAGCACCGCCAGCAGCTGGCCGCCGATCAGCGTCACGTACTGGAACGAGGAATAGAAGCCGCGCTCGCCGCGCAGCGCCACCTCGCTCAGGTAGGTGGCGGTGGCGCCGTACTCGCCGCCCACCGACAGTCCCTGCACCATGCGCGCCAGCAGCAGCAGCAGCGGGGCGGCGAAGCCGATCTGCTGGTAGGTGGGCAGGCAGGCCACCATCAGCGATCCGGCGCACATCATCACCACCGAGATCACCAGCGACGTCTTGCGGCCGCGCTTGTCGGCGATCTTGCCGAACATCCACCCGCCGATCGGCCGCATGAGGAAGCCGATCGCGAAGACGAGCGCCGAGTACAGGTATTGCTGGACGGTCGTGTAGGTCTTGGGAAAGAACGACGCCGCGAAGTAGATCGTCGTGAACGAGTAGACGTAGAAGTCGAACCACTCGACCAGGTTGCCCGACGACGCCGCCATGATCGCCAGGATGCGTCGCCGCTTCTCCTCGAAGGAGTAGTGGCCGATGGTTCCGCTCGCGACTGCATCCATGCGTTGTCTCCTTGAGGTTCGGACGATTCTCCATCGTATGCGCCGCTTTGGCGCGGCCGCGCCGTGAGGGATATCGCGTAGCGGCGCCACGATGTGGACGCCCCTGGTCCGTGGATTGCCGACTCCAGGCCGTATCCCCCGGCACACCTGCGGCCCACCAAATCCAAGGAGCAATTCCATGCTTGGCACCATCGTCCTGATCGTCCTCGTCCTCCTGCTGCTGGGCGCGCTGCCCGCCTGGCCGTACAGCCGCGGCTGGGGCTATGCGCCCACCGGCATCTTCGGCCTGCTCGTCGTGATCGCCCTGATCATGCTGCTGACCGGCCGCTGGTAGCCCGAGCGCGACCCGAGGGACGCCTCTTGCTGCGACGCAGCAGGGGGCGTTCTTTCGTCCGTCGCGCTCGCGAGGCGCGACCGCGACGGCGTGTGAAGGGCGTGATAACTTCGCGCTGGACCCGCGAACGACCGCCCCCTCGACATGTCCCTCACGCGCTGCCTCGTCGTCGATGACGACCCCGACCTGCTGCAATCGGTCTGCGACTACCTGCGTCGCTTCGGCTTGGAGGCCGTGCCCGCGTCGACCGCCGCGCAGATGCGCGAGCGGCTGGCGCAGGGCGGCGTCGACGTCCTGATCCTGGACGTGATGCTGCCCGATGGCGACGGCCTGTCGATCTGCGCGCAGCTGCGCCAGCGGCCCGAGACGGCCGCGCTGCCCGTGCTGATGCTGACCGCCCAGGGCGACCCGCACAGCCGCGTGCTGGGCCTGGAGCTGGGCGCCGACGACTACGTCGCCAAGCCCTTCGAGCCGCGCGAGCTGGTGGCGCGCATCAAGGCCGTGCTGCGGCGTCGCGCGGCGCCCGCGGGCGCGCCCGGCGGCGACACCACGGTCGAATTCGCGGGTTGGCGCTTCGACCGCCTGAAGCGCCAGCTGCTGTCGCCGCAGCAGGTGGTGGTGCCGCTGTCCAGCGCCGAGTACCGCCTGCTCAGCGCCTTCGTCGAGCGCCCGCGCCGGGTGCTCACGCGCGACCAGCTGCTGGACGCCACGCGCGGCCAGGGCGCCGTCGTCGCCGATCGCGCGATCGACCTGGCGGTGTCGCGCCTGCGCCAGAAGCTGTCGGCCGCGCAGGATGGCGAGCAGCTGATCTGCACGATCCGGGGCGAGGGGTACATCTTCGATGCCCAGGTGCGGTAAGGAGCGCCTTCGCGGTCGCTCGGCGTCGCGCGTGGCAAAGCCGGGGCCTGGCCGGCCGGGGTGGATCCTGCGACTGCGCGCAGGATGACACCGGGCGGCCGCGCGGCAGACGAGGCGGGCCCGGGCGTCAGGCCGCCGGCAGCGTGATCGTCGCCCGCAGCCCGCCCTCGGCGCGGTTCTCCAGCGTCAACGTGCCGCCCTGGCGCGCGACGAGATCGCGCGCGATGTACAGCCCGAGGCCGCTGCCGCCGGTGAGCCGGCTGCGCGAGGTCTCGAGGCGGTAGAACGGCCTCGTCACGGCATCGAGCTGGTCCGCTGGGATGCCGGGCCCCTCGTCCTCGATGACGATGCGCACCGCGGCGCCAGCCCGATGCACGCGCACGTCGGCGCGCTTGCCGTAGCGCAGCGCGTTGTTGACGAGGTTGGACACGACGCGCCGCAGCCCCGCCGGCCGCACGCGCGCCGTCGCCGGCTCCCCGCGCACGCCCACGGGCTGGCCGAGGTCGGCCAGGTCGTCGATCAGGGCCTGCACCAGCGCGAACACGTCGGTGGCCTCGGCCGGTTCCTCGTGCGGGCTCGTGCCGCGGAACACCTCGAGCGCGGACTCGATGAGGTCGTCCATCTCGTGGATGTCGGCGATGGAGCGCGCCGTCAGCGGATCGCCCTCGTTGCCTTCCAGACGCATGCGGATGCGCGTGAGCGGCGTGCGCAGGTCGTGCGAGATCGCCGCCACCAGCAGCGCGCGCGAGTTGACCTGGTCGCTGAGCTGGCGCGACATCTCGTTGAAGACGTGCGCCGTCTCGCGCACCTCCACGGTGCCGTTGCGCTCGTCGACCTGCGGCGGCGCATCGTTGCGCGCCAGCGACTGCCCCAGCGTGCGCGACGCCGTCTGCAGGCGGCGCATCGGCGCCGACAGCCAGCGTGCGCCGAACCACGCGGCCAGGCCGATGATCAGGAACCGGATGCCGTAGTCCAGCAGCGCGGCCGACGTCGGCAGGCCGCCGCCGCGCGCGTTGCCGGCCGGGCCGTCCATCGGTCCGTTCGAAGGCATCGGCGGCGGGTTGCCGGGCATCCACGACGGCGGCGGCCCGCCCGGGCCCATGCCATCGGAGCCGCCCGGCCCGTCGGGCCCGTCATGCCAGGGCCGCGGGCCGCCGTCGCCGGGGCCGGCGGGCGGTCGCATGGAACGGTCGTCCGGCCTCGCAGGGCCGTGCGCGTTCACGGGGGCCGCGTCGCCCGCCGACGCCGGCGCATCCGCATGGCGCGCGAACGACACCGGCGGCAGCGACGGCAGCGTCGGCCAGCGCCCGCCGCCCATCGCGCCTTCGCGGGTGACGGCCAGGAACGCGACCACGTGGCTGATCACGAGCGCCAGCCACATCAACGCGAACAGCCGCTTGAACAGCGTGTCCGCCAGCAAGGCCTTCACATGCGCGGCCAAGCGCGCTCCCCATCCGGACATGCGCGCATTCTGCGACAGGCGGCGTGCCAGGCGCTCAGACCGGGACGCCGATCTGCAGCGCCACCGTGTAGCCGTCGGTCACGTTGCCCGTGACGGTGGCCATCTCGGTGGACGTGCCGTCGGAGAACACGTTGTCGGTCGCGAAGCTCATCTGCGTGAAGTTGCTCTCGCTCGAGGTGTAGCCCGAGGCCGTGGTGTAGACGGTCGTGCAGACGTCGGTGGGGAACGCGAGCTGCGTCGTCTTGAGCTTGTTGGTGTACGACGTCGCGGTCGTCTCGCTGCGGTACACCTCGATGTGGATGTGCGGCATGCGCCCCGAGTAGCAGCCCGGGAAGATCGTCGTGAACGTGGCCAGGCCGCTGGCGTTGGTGGGCTGCACGCCGCGCAGCCAGTTCTGGTCGGTGGCGCCGTACAGCGAGTACACGCCCTCGCGGCTGCAGTGCCAGACGTAGATCGCGTAGCCGTCCAGCGCGGCGCAGCTGCTGCTCGTGTTGACCAGCGTGAGCTCCAGCGTGACCGGCACGCCGCCGGCGGTGCCGCTCATGCTGCCGAAGCTGGTGGTGATGTCCGAACGGACGATGCCGGTCAGCGCCAGCGCGTTCGACACCGTGCCGTCGATCGTGTTGGAGCCGTCGGCCGGATAGGGCCCCTGGGTCTCCTCCGCGCTCACGGCGCAGGTGGCCGTGCTGCCGCTGGAGCCCGACGAGCCGCTGGAGCCCGACGCGCCGGACGAGCTGCTCGTGTCGCTGGCGGTGTCGCTGCCGCCGCCGCAGCCCCAGGCGGTCAGCAGCGTGGCGGCGGCGAGGCCGGCGGAGCCCAGCAGCACGCGGCGGCGTCCGAGGGTGTCGAGGTCGTGGGCGAGGCCCTTGTCGTGATCGTCCATGGCTGTCCTTGATGGCGGTGCCGCAACGAGGCTGTTGCGTGAGGCCATTGGACGCAGCCGACGTGTCGGCGGTTTAGTCGGTTGGTGTCGGCGCGGACATGTGCCGGACACGTTGCCGAACGCGCCGCCGCGCGCTCGCGCGTGACGCTCAGACGCGCGCGTGCGCGCCGCCGTGCACGTCGCCGATCAGGCGCAGCAGCTGCGCCGGGTCGACGGGCTTGGTCAGGTGGTGGTCGAAGCCGGCGGCCAGCGCCTGCGTGCGGTCGGCGTCCTGGCCCCAGCCGGTGATGGCCACGAGCGTGGGCGCCGGGCCGTCGCGTCGGGCGCGGATCTCCGCGGCGACCTCGTTGCCGGTGCGCAGCGGCATGCCGATGTCCAGCAGGCAGACCTGCGGGTGCACGCGTTCGTAGGCGGCCAGCGCATCGGCGCCGTCGTAGGCCAGCGTGACCTCGTGGCCCTCGAGCTGCAGCAGGGCGGCCAGGCTCTCGGCGGCGTCGCGGTTGTCGTCGGCCACCAGGATGCGGCGCGCCGAGGCCGCGCGCGGCTCCATGCCATCGCCACTGGCCGGCGCGTGCTCGGGCGCGTCGCCGCGCGGCAGGCGCACGGTGAACACGCTGCCGTGGCCGCCGCCCTCGCTGCGCACGCTGATCGTGCCGCCGTGCAGCTCGACGAGGCCCTTGGTCAGCGCCAGGCCGATCCCCAGGCCGCTGGCGCGGTCGCCGGTGCCGCGCAGCTGCGTGAACATGTCGAACACCGCCGGCAACGATTCCGGCGCGATGCCGATGCCGTTGTCGCTGACCTCGATGACGACGTCGTCCGCATCGAGCGCGGCCAGCAGCCGGATGCGCCCGTTCGGGTCGGTGTACTTGGCCGCGTTGGTCAGCAGGTTGGCCACGATCTGCGAGACGCGCAGCGGGTCGGCCTGCATCACGATCGCGGCCTGCGGCAGCACCACCTCCAGCGCGTGGTGGCGCGAGTCGATCAGCGGGCGCGCGGTCTCCACCGCTGCCTCGATCATCTCGTGCAGCGCATTGCTGCCGCGGCGCAGAGCCAGCCGGCCGCGCGTGATGCGCGAGACGTCCAGCAGGTCGTCCAGCAGCAGCGCCATGTGGCGCACCTGGCGCTCGATCACCTCGTGGCTCCAGCGCTTCTGCGCCTCGGTGGCCTGCGGCAGGCGCGAGATCATCGCGGCCTGGCGGATCGGCGCGAGCGGGTTGCGCAGCTCGTGCGCCAGCGTGGCCAGGAACTCGTCCTTGCGGCGGTCGGCTTCCTGCAGGAGGCGCTCGTCGTTCTTGCGCGTGGTGATGTCGTTGAACCACAGCGCGACGCCGCCGCGCAGCGGTGAGGCGACGCAGCGGAACCATTGCTCGCGGCCGTCGTAGAACGCGCGCGTCTCGAAGTCGAGCGTGTGGCCCTGGTCGACGACCTCCACGTACTTGGCGAACGACTCGCTGCTGGCCCAGCGGTGCGGCAGCACGTCCAGCACGCGCCGGCCCTCGAAGGCCTGCGCCGGGCGGTTGAGCGCGTCGGCCGCCGCGGCGTTGACGTACGTCCACTCGAAGTCGACGACGCGCCCGCTGGCGTCCTCGCGCACCGGCGCGAGGATGACGAAGGGCACCGCCGACGCGTCGAGCACCGCCTGGAAGCGGCCCTGCGACTCCTCGTACGCGGCATGCGCCCGCGCGCGCTCGATGAAGTTGGCGCACTTGCGCGCGCAGATGTCGGCCAGCGCGCGCTCGCGCTCGGTGGGCACGTGCGGCGCGTCCAGGTGGATCGAGATCGCGCCGATGACGTCGCCGTCCTGGCCGATCAGCGGCGTCGCGTGCACGGCGCGAAAGCCTTCCTCGCTCGCGAGCGCGCGCAGCGCCGGGTCGATGTCGTCGACGTCGATGTCCTCGATCACGGTGCGCTCGCGCTGCGCGCAGCAGATCGCGCAGGCGCCGTCGATGCCGCGCGTCTGCATCAGCCGCGACACCGCGTCCGGCGTGAAGCCGATGCTGGTGGCCAGGCCCAGCGTGCCCGATCCGGCGTCGAACAGCGTCAGCAGGCCGCGGCGAGCGTTGTGGAAGTCGGCCACGGCCACCAGGATCATGCGCAGCTGCTCGGTCAGCGTGCGCGTGTCCAGCAGGCGGCTGGTCAGCTCGTGCAGCCGGTGCAGGTCGGCCACCTGCTGGCCCAGTTCGGCCTGGGTGCGCCCCAGCAGGTCGTCGACCGCGCGGCGCTCGGTGATGTCGATGCAGGCCCCGCGCAGCCGGGTCGCGCGATCGCCCGACCAGACGATGTGCACGCGCAGCATCAGCCAGCGCTCGCGGCCGTCCGGCAGGTTCAGGCGCACCTCGCGCTCGTAGCCGGCGGCGCGTTCGGACAGCTTGCGCGCCACCATGGCGCGCGCCTCGCGCGCCACCTCGGGCGGCATGCGCGCCATCACGGTGTCCAGGGGCACGGCGCCGTCCCGGGTGTCGACGCGGCACAGCAGCGCGAGCGCCGGCGACAGGTAGACCGTGCGGGTGGCCAGGTCCAGGTCGAAGATGCCGATGCCGGTGTCCTCGCCGGCCAGCACCAGGCGCTGCTCGGCGGCCGACGCGCGGGCACTGGTCATGCGCAGGCGTGCACCCACCGTCGCGAGCAGCGCGCCCAGGATCAGGTAGATGAGGAGCGACAGTTCGTCGGTGGCGCCGACCACCCACCAGTGCCCGGGCGGCGCCAGCCACACCAGCGCGCTCGCGAAGCCGACGCCGGTCGCGAAGTAGCCGGCCGGGCGGCCCGAGCGGGCCGCGATCGCGACGATGGCCGGCAGGAAGAACAGGAACGGGATCTTGTTACCAACCCACGGCCGCACCGACCACTGCATGGC
>DATCRO010000406.1:0-12563 GCA_036569025.1 Burkholderiaceae bacterium | reverse complement strand
CCCGCAGGGCCGGCTGCCTGCGAGGCCCCAGGCGTCGTTGGCCGCTCCTTGCGGGCGTCCAGCCCGCCGCGTCGCGTCCGCCTAGCCTGGGGCCTCGCAGGCAGCCGGCGCGGGCACGCATTTAGTGTGAACAGGCCCTAGATTGCGAGGCGTTCCGCTGCAGTCGACTGTGCGGAACGCGCGTGGCCGGAGGCGACGGTGCCCGTGTCCGCGTCCGCGCAATCGCCATTTGGCACCGCCTAGCCAACCCACGGGGAAGTCACCATGACCACGCTCGCATTCCGCACGCCGCCCGGCGCCGTCTCGATCACGGCGGGCCAGTCCAAGCAACTGGGCAGCGTCGACGTCAGCAAGTTTTCCAAGATCCGCGTCGTCTGCGACGAGCGCACCGGCTCGGGCACCGGCATCAACGTGCGCCTGACGCTGACCGAGGGCAACGAGCTCGTCGCGCAGCTGGACACGTTCACGCTGTCCCCGCACACGCAGCTCACGCGCGTGTACGACGTGCCCGGCACGCACCTGACGATCTTCGCCGACGCGCTCGGGGGCAGCGGCACCGACGGCATCGACCTGCTCGTCTACGGCGCGTGAAGGACGCGGGGCCGCGTGCTCGCCGCGGCCCGTCGCCTCAGGGCGACCTGGGCGTGTCCGCGGCCTTCAGGCAGTGGCTCAGCGCCACCGACCCGGCCACCAGCGAGCGCGCCACGCCGCGCGTGGTGGCGTCGCTGAACGCCATCGCCGGCGGCGTGCCGAGGTAGTCGGCGTACTGCTTGAGCTCGTCGTCGCCGAGCGACAGATAGGTGAACGCGTAGGCCGGCACGGAGATCCTGGCGAAGTGCGCCACCAGTTGCGGGCGCCGGCCGCCGATGCTGGAGCGCAGCTCGCCGATCGACGCCCCCGAGGCCGCCGGATCGACGCTGGCCAGGCCCTGCTGCACGGCCAGCGCCATGCCCATCAGGGTGTCGGCCATCAGGTCGACCGAGTGCGTCTCGCCCACGATCGCGTCCAGCGACGCGCGCCGGCTCGCCGTCGCGCTGGCCAGCGCCTCGGCGCCGCGGCGAAGTCGTTCCTGCGGGTCGGGCGTCTGCTGCGACGACGTGGCCTCGATCATGGCGATCTTGCGGCCCAGCGGGCTGTCGTACCAGGCCATCAAGGGGGCGACGTCCTGCGGCTGCAGCGTGCCGACGATCGCGTCGAGCGCGGTCGGCCGCAAGGCTTCGCCGGCGAAGGACGCCTGGGCGCAGTCGAGCATCTTCGCGCGCTGCTCCGGGCTCGCTTGGCCCGGGCTGCGCTGCAGGCCGGCGTCCATGCCGGCGCGCACCTGCGGCAGGAGCGAGTCGAGCTGCGTCCACAGGCCGGACTTGCGCGCGAGCTCCTGCGCCGCCTCGGGCGCGACCGCGGCCCGCGCGGCGCCCTGCGCGGCCACCAGCGCAAGCGCCACGGCGGCCGTCCGGTGCAAACGAATCATTTCGAGGTCTCCAGGTCCTGCTGCGAAGTCCCGCCGAGTATAGGGACGGCCTGTCTCTGGAACGTGAAGCGCCCGCCGGCGCGGATCGTGCTGACGCGCTGCCGCCGCTTCGCGCCCACCAGGTGTCATCCTGCGTGCAGTCGCGGGATCCACGCCTGCCAACCTCAGCATCGTCGCGAAGGTGGATCCTGCGAGTCCGCTTCGCTTCGCGCAGGATGACGGCTGGACTGGCGCGGCCGGCTCGGCTGGCGTTGGCATCGTGCCACGACGCTGTCACGGCGCCGTCCACGGCGTGTCATCCTGCGCGCGATCGCAGGATCGACCTCGGCCGACGCTCAGTTCTGCGTCGAATGCGCCACGTACAGCGACACGGCGCGTGGCCCCTTGAACTCGATCACCGTCGAGCTGACCATCTGCAGGTTGCCGGTCTGGCCCTGGAACAGGCTCGAGAAATGGGGGCCAGTCTTGGCCGGGATGCCCAGCGCCTTGCGCAGCTCCACGCTGGGCGTGCCCAGCCACAGGCCATCGTCGAAGCGCACCGGCTTGAACCTGGCCGGCAGGTCCGGGCACTGCGGGCTGGCCGCGGCGCCGGCGGGCAGTTCCGCCGCGACGACCGCGTCGATGCGGCCGCGCGACAGCTCGCTGGAAGTCAGCCACAGGCGCTGCACCGGGGTGGCGTCGGAGACGGTGTAGCACAGCCAGTCCAGCGAGTCCGTGCCCTTGCCCTGGCGCTGCGCGACGCCGGCACCGATGGCGGTGCGGGTGTCGGCCAGCGTCGAGCCGTCCAGCGAGACGCGCAGCGTGCCCAACATCAGCGGCCGCACCGGGTCGGAGGCGAGCGTGACGGGGTTGTCCTTGACGGCCGGCCAGGCCGGCGGCGGCACGACGGGATCGGCGAACGCGGCCGTGGCGCCGGCGAGCAGCAGCGCGGACAGCCGGGAAGGCGAGCGGATCGGCATGGTTCGAAAGGTCTCCGAGATCGTTTGTCTGCTCGGACGCCTCTTCGTGCGCCCGGTGCGGGCCGGGCCCCGCACTGCCCAGCAGTCTCGCAGGGAATCGCGCCAGCTGTCTTGCCATAAGCCGCCACGACCCGCGTCGGCGTCAATCGTCCGCCATTTCCCGGGCGGACGACTGACTTGGCGAGCCATTCGGCGGTCATTTCGCACGTTTCGTGGCCCGGGGCCGACGGCCGCTGCGTCACGTGGGCGACACCTGCGTCAGCGCGATGCCGCACTCCCGCGAAGGGTCGCACCCCGTTTGGTAGATTGGCGGGCTGTTCCTGCAAGCGCGAGGGCGAAGAGGCGATGATCGACAAGATCGTTGAGACCACGGCGGCCGCGGTGGCGGACGTCCGGGACGGCGCGACGGTGATGATCGGCGGCTTCGGCACCGCGGGCCTGCCCGACGAACTGATCGCCGCGCTGCTCGATCAGGGTGCGCGCGACCTGGTGGTCGTCAACAACAACGCCGGCAACGGCGACGCGGGCCTGGCCGCGCTGCTGGGCGCCGGCCGGGTGCGCAAGATCATCTGCAGCTTCCCGCGCCAGGTCGACTCCTGGCACTTCGACCGGCTGTACCGCGAGGGGAAGATCGAGCTCGAGCTGGTGCCGCAGGGCAACCTTGCCGAGCGCATCCGCGCCGCGGGCGCCGGCATCGGCGCCTTCTTCACGCCCACCGGCTACGGCACCATCCTGGCCGAGGGCAAGGAGACGCGCGAGATCGACGGCAGGATGCAGGTGCTCGAATACGCGATCCACGCCGACCTGGCGCTGATCAAGGCCGAACGCGGCGACCGCTGGGGCAACCTTACCTACCGCAAGACGGCGCGCAACTTCGGCCCGATCATGGCGATGGCCGCCAGGTGCACGATCGCCACGGTGCACGAGGTGGTGGAACTCGGCGCGCTCGACCCCGAGGCGGTGGTGACGCCGGGCGTGTTCGTGCAGCGCGTGGTGCCGATCGCGCGCACCGTCACGCGCGGCGCCGGCTTCAAGGCCGCATGACCATGACCGACACCATGAAACTCCCCCGCTGGACGCGCGACCAGATGGCCGCGCGCGTCGCCCGGGACATCCCCGACGGCAGCATCGTCAACCTGGGCATCGGCCTGCCCACGCTGATCGCCAACCACCTGCCCGCCGGGCGCGAGGTGATCCTGCAGAGCGAGAACGGCATCATCGGCATGGGCCCCGCGCCGGCGCCGGGCGAGGAGGACTACGACCTCACCAACGCCGGCAAGCAGCCCGTGACGCTGCTGCCCGGCGGCTCGTTCTTCCACCATGCCGACAGCTTCGCGATGATGCGCGGCGGCCACCTGGACATCTGCGTGCTCGGCGCGTTCCAGGTGTCCGCGCACGGCGACCTGGCCAACTGGCACACCGGCGCCGAGGGCGCGATCCCGGCGGTCGGCGGGGCGATGGACCTGGCGATCGGCGCCAAGCGCACCTTCGTGATGATGGAACACCTGACCAAGGCCGGCGAGAGCAAGCTGGTCGAGACCTGCACCTACCCGCTGACGGGCCTGGCCTGCGTCAGCCGCGTCTACACCGACCTCGCCGTGATCGACGTCGGCCCCGGCGGGGCGCGCGTCGTCGACATGGCCGAGGGCCTGGCCTTCGACCGGTTGCAGGCCGTCACCGCGATCCCGCTCGCGCGCGCGTGACGCGGGCGCGGCGGTCAAGGCCCTGACAGCGGAGTCTGGTAGAACACCTTCGAATCGAGCGGACACGCCGCGACGTCTTCGCCACCCCGCCCCGGAAATTTCACATCAGCAGGAGCACCCCATGCAACTCAAGGACAAGGTCGCCATCATCACGGGCTCGGCCAGCGGCATCGGCAAGGAGATCGCGATCGAGTACGCGCGCGAAGGCGCCAAGGTCGCCATCGCCGACCTGTCGCTCGCGGCGGCGCAGGCCACGGCCGACGAGATCGTCAAGGCCGGCGGCCAGGCGATGGCCGTGGCGATGGACGTCACCGACGAGGCCGCCGTCGACCAGGGCACGGCCGCCGTCGTCGAGCGCTTCGGCGGGCTGGACGTGATGATCAGCAACGCGGGCATCCAGATCATCGCGCCCATCGTCGACTTCACGTACGCCGACTGGAAGAAGCTCAGCGCCATCCACACCGACGGCGCGTTCCTGACCACCCGCGCCGCGATGCGCGCGATGATCAGGCAGGGCCGCGGCGGCTCCATCATCTACATGGGCTCGGTGCACTCGCACCTGGCCTCGCCGCTGAAGTCGGCCTACGTCACCGCCAAGCACGGCCTGCTGGGCCTGGCGCGCACCGTCGCCAAGGAAGGCGCCAAGGACGGCATCCGCGCCAACGTCATCTGCCCGGGCTTCGTGCGCACGCCGCTGGTCGACAAGCAGATCCCCGAGCAGGCGCAGGCGCTCGGCATCAGCGAGGCCGACGTCATCAGGAACGTGATGCTCAAGGACACGGTCGACGGCGAGTTCACGACGGTGCAGGACGTGGCGCAGTGCGCGGTGTTCCTGGCGGCGTTCCCGACGAACGCGCTCACGGGCCAGTCCATCACCGTGAGCCACGGCTGGCACATGCAGTGACGACAATGCCGGCAGGAAGTCCTGAGCATCGAGCGGAGGGCGAAAGCGCGCGGGCGCCGCGCTCGGCCGCTCCGGAGCAAGGCCGCGCGCTCCCTCGGGGAGCTGGCAGCGGTACTCCGCTGACTGAGGGCCGACGCTTTCTCGCGGCCGTCTTTGACATGGACGGCCTGCTGATCGACTCCGAGCGCGCCATCTCCGAGGCGTGGATCGCCGGCGCGAAGGCGCTCGGGTTCAAGCTGGAGATGGCCGACTTCCTCGGCGTGGTGGGCCGCGCCGCGCAGCAGTCGGTGCCGATGCTCGTCGAGATGCTGGGCAGCGAGGAGGCGATGCGCGCGACGGCGGCCAAGGCGCGCGAACTGCTGCCTCAAGCGGACGGCGGTCCGGTGTTCCCGCTCAAGCCGGGCGCGCTGATGCTGCTGGAGGCGCTGGCCGCGGCGGGCATCCCGTGCGGCGTGGCGTCGTCGTCGGACGTCGGCGAGATCCGCCACCGGCTGGGCCATGTCGACGTTCTCAAGCACTTTCGCAGCATCACCGGCGGCAACGAGGTGGCGCACGGCAAGCCCGATCCGGCCATCTACCTGCTGGCGGCCAGCCGCCTGGGCGTGGCCCCGGCCGAATGCATCGCGTTCGAGGACAGCGAGAACGGCGCCCGCGCCGCGCAGGCCGCGGGCATCCGCGTCGTGATCGTTCCCGACTTGAAGCATCCGCCGCAAGACGTCGCGGCGAAGGCGCACGGCGTCATCGGCTCGCTGGCGGACGCGGTCGCGCACGTGCCGCACTGGTTCCCGAAGCTGTGAAGCCGCGGCGGGCTGCGACAATCCGCACGTGATTGCCCGCTCCGACCTGCCCTTCCTCGGCGGCTACCCTGCCTCGACGCTCGCGCAGGTGCGCGAACTGATCGCCCGTGGCGAGCTCGGCGCGTACCTGGCGCGCCGCTACCCCGAGCGCCACGAGGTGCGCAACGACGGCGCGCTGTACGAGCACGCGATGGCGCTCAAGCAGCGCTACCTGCGCAACGCGCCGCTGCTGTCCAAGGTGCACTACGACAACCGGCTGCAGATCGACCAGCGCGCGCTCGGCACGCTGACGGCGGTGTCGCGCGTGCAGGGCGGGCAGCTCAAGGCCAAGAAGGAGATCCGCGTGGCCGCGATCTTCAAGGACGCGCCGGCCGCCATGCTGCAGATGATCGTCGTGCACGAGCTCGCGCACCTGAAGGAACGCGAGCACGACAAGGCGTTCTACGCCCTGTGCGAGCACATGCTGCCCGACTACCACCAGGTCGAGTTCGACACGCGCCTGTACCTGACGTGGCGCGCGCTCGAAGCCGCGTCCGTGACGCAAGTCACACCTGCAGACACCTGACTGCAGGGGCGTCGCGGACACTGCGCGCGCGCGGTTCCCGTTCGCGTGGCCGACTTCACGAAGTGGGTCGGATTGCCTCGGTGTTTCCACGGATCAGCAGGGCCGGTTGCCCCTATCCTGTTGGACATCCGCTCAGCACCACCGGCGTCGCCCATGACCACCCTCCTCATCGCGCTCTTCGTTGCCTTCGCCGTCGGCTTCTCGGCCTGGCGCATCGTGGTCGCGCGCCGCGCGCCGAGCCGCATCGCCGACACCGAGATCGCGCCGCCCGAGGCCGCGCCGCCCGCTGCCGATGCCGCGCCCAGGCAGCGCACGCCCGAGCAAGAGGCCGCCCGCGCCACCGCGCGCGCCAAGGCCGAGCGTGTCATCGCCGCCGAGGCCGGGCGCCGCAAGGCCGCCATCCAGAAGGCGCAGAACGTCGCCCGCGCCGAGGCCGAGCGCCGCGCCGCGGAAGCCGCCAAGGCCGCCGCGTCGCTCGTGTCGACGCTGCCCGCCAGCCAGCTCCCCCAGCCCGAGCGCCACGCCCCGGCCGTCGCCAAGGCCGACACCAGGCCCGCGGTCGTCGAGCGCACCGTGCCGCTGCCGCGCCCCGTGCCGGTCTCCCCGGCCGCGCCCGCCGTCGCCACCGTGCTCAAGACCACCGAGCAGACGCTGGTCATGCTGGTCGACGACTCCAAGATGGTGCGCGTGAAGTCCAGCCGCCTGCTGGCCTCGCACGGCTTCCAGGTCGTCACCGCCAACGACGGCATCGACGCGCTCAAGCAGCTCGAGAACTGCTGCCCCGACCTCATCATCACCGACGTCGACATGCCCGAGATGGACGGCTTCGGCCTCGTCGCGGCGCTCAAGGGCGACGCGCGCACGCGCCAGACCCCGCTGGTGATGATCACCTCGGCCGAGGACCGCCACCGCGAGGAAGCGCTGCGCGTGGGGGTCGGCCTGGTCATGGGCAAGCCCTACGACGAGGCGGCGCTCATCGCCCACATCCGCAGCTTCAAGTTCTTCGCGAAGGCCGAGGAGGCCGAGTCGCTGGCCTGCGCCTGAGCGCACGCTGATCCGGCCGGCGGCCGGCGGCCGGTAGCATGGCGGGGATGCCCCTGCCGTCCTTGCTCCGCAGCCCCGTTCCGGGCAGCTCCTTCCACTGGCTCCTCTGGAGCGATGCGCTGACCCTGCTGTCCCTGATGGTGGGCCAGGTGGCGCTGCCGTGGTGGATCGCGCAGTCGGGCGGCGCGCACGACCTCGCGACGTTCGGCGTGGTGGTGTCGGCGATGTCGTTCGTCGCGATGCCGCTGCTGTCGCCGCTGGTCGACCGCCATCCCAAGCGCGGCCTGATGGTCGTGGGCCTCGTCGGCTTCGGCGTCGCGGCCAGCGCGATGGCCGCGTTCGCCTCGCTGTCGCACTACCGGCTGTCGGTCGTGCTCGCGATCGAGGCCGTCACCGTGCTCGCCAACGCGCTGATCCTGCCTGCCGTCAACAGCATCGTGACCGAGCTGGTGCCGCCGGCGGCGCTGTCCAGGGCGCTGGGCCAGCAGCAGACGGCGCAGGCCAGCGGCCGGCTTGTCGGGCCGGCCATCGCGGGGTCGGTGCTGGCCGCGGTGGGCACCGCGCGCACGCTGTGGCTGCACGCGCTGCTGCTGTTCGGCGCCGCCGCGCTCGCCACGCGCCTGCCGCGCTCCGCGCACGTTCACGAGGCGCCGAAGGCCGCGCGCGGCTGGTCCGCCGAGTTCCGCGTGGGCCTGCGCGTGAACTGGGCCATCCCCATCGAACGCGGCTGGGTGCTGTGCAATTTCATCGGCGCGATCGTGATGCTGCCGTGCGTGACGATGCTGTTGCCGCTGAAGGTGCAGTCGCTGGGGCTGTCCGCGGCTTGGCTGGGCTGGTGCGAGGCCGGGCTGTCGCTGGGGATGCTCGCGGGATCGCTGGGCATCGCGCAGGCGTGGTCGCGCCTGCAGGGACGCTTCGCGACGCGCATCTGCGGTGCGGCGCTGATGGGCATCGCGTTCGCCGTGGCCGGCTGGACCAGCGATCGCCACGTGCTGGTGGCCATGCTCGCGCTGGCGGGCGTGTGCAACGCCGCGATCACGCTGGTAGGCAAGACGCACCGCATGCTCGCGCGCCCGCTCGCGTTCCGGGCGCGCATGTCATCGGCGGCGATCATGACGACGCAGGTGTCGCAGACGCTGGGCCCGGCCATCGCGGGCGTCGCGCTGGCCCATGCCGGCGTCCGCACGGTCTACGTCGCATTCGGCGTCGCCTCGTTCGTGTCGGCGCTCGGCTTCCTCCTGATCCCGGGCTTCCGCGCCTTCATGGCGCTGGAGCACGACGAGGTGGACAACTGGTACGGCAGGACGTATCCGCAGGCCTTTGAAAACTAGGAGTCCGCGCGGCTTCCGCCGTGCAGGCTCCTAGCTCTCCAGCCTGTGGCGGCGGTGCCACTCCGCGAGCGTCTCCTTCGGGTAATCGTCGAAGGTGTCGTCGGCCGGACGGACGTGGGCGTCGACCCAGTCGGGCTTGAACTCCAGCATCATGTGCGTGACGTCGGGCGGCTTGCTCAGCGGCGTGTCGACCGAGCCGGCGTGCGGGTGCACCAGGTCGGGCCATTGCGGGTCGTACAACCACAGCGCCGTGCCGCAGTGCCGGCAGAAATGGCGCTGGCCGGTGCTGGTCTCGCCGTTGTCCAGTCGCGCGCGATACACGGACAGGTGTTCAGATCCCTTGACCTTGAGCGTGCGGTTGTCCGCGCCGAGGTTGATCGCGTAGCCGCCCGTGCCGGCGGTCTTGCGGCAGATCGAGCAGTAGCAGCGCATGTAGGGCACCGGCTCGTGCGCCGTCACCGTGTACGACACCGCGCCGCAGTGACAGGATCCTTCCAGAAGCATCGTCGCTCTCCGCGTCACGGGCACGCGCACCCGCGCGCGCCACGGGCGTGGCGTGGGCAAGGCGCGTACCGAGCGCCGTTGCGCGTTCGAGGGATGGAGGGCGCCGCGCCGGTCGTGGCAGCGGGCCCGGCTCAGCGCGGCGTCTCGGGCGCGAGGCGGGCCGCCAGGTAGCCGGCCAGCATCGTCTCGAGCTCGCGCGCGGCGGCCTTGAGCTCGGAGCCGTCGAGGTCGCCGCGCAGCTGCACCGCCGACTTCATCACGTGCTGGACGACCGGCGCCATCGCCCGCACGGCCTTGCGATCGGCGTGCGGCGCATGGCGCGCAAGGATCGCCTCGACGCGCTCGCGCACCTTGCGCCGCACGCCGGCCACCAGCGGCGACGGCGGCCCGGGGCGCTCGACGAGCGTCGCGAACGACGGGTGGTCGGCGCGGAAGTCGACGAGGCAGGTCGCCAGCGCATGGCCGAGGTCGGGCGCGGCCAGCGCCGCCGCGCGCTCGGCCAGGCCGTCCAGCCGCACCCACAGCGCATCGACCTGCATGCCCAGCAAGGCCTCGGCCACGGCCTCCTTGGTGCGGAAGAACTGGTACAGCGAGCCGATGGACGAGCCCGATTGCGCGGCGATCCCGGTCATGGTCGCGGCGTCGAAGCCCTTGGCGGCGAACTCCTCGGCCGCCGCGGCCAGCAACGCGTCGACGCGCAGCTGGCCGCGCGCGCGGCGCGGGGCGCGCGCGGCGGCCGCGCCGCCGGCGGCCACGGCCGATTCCCCTGGCCCGGGCGTGGCGATGGACATTTGTGAGTCTTTCCTCATAAACTTGAATGCGAGGATGTCCTCATGTTAATACCGGATCCCGCCATGACCGCTGCCGCTCCCCTGGAACTGGACCCTGCCACCACGGCGCTGGTGCTGGTCGACCTGCAACAAGGCATTCTTCCCTATGCGAAGGCCCCCTACGACGACGCGGCCGTGATGGCCCGCGCGGTGCCGCTGGCGGCCGCCTTCCACGCGCGCCGGGCGCTGGTGGTGCGCGTGAAGGTCGGATTCTCGGCGGACGGCGGCGACGTGCTGAAAGCCGTCGTCGACGCCCCCAATCCGCCCGGCCCGTTGCCGGCCGACTGGCTGGACGACCCGGCCGACCTGCCCACCCGCCCGGGCGACATCGCCATCCTCAAGCGCCAGTGGGGCGCGTTCCACGGCACGGAGCTGGACCTGCAACTGCGCCGGCGCGGCATCCGCACCCTCGTCCTGGCCGGCATCGCCACCGCCGTGGGCGTCGAGTCGACCGCGCGCGTCGCCTGGGAGCTGGGCTACGACCTCGTGTTCGCCGAGGACGCCACCAGCGGCCCCGACGCCGCCATGCACGCCAACTCGTTCGGCAAGGTCTTCCCGCGCCTGGGCCGCGTCCGGACGACGGCCGACGTGCTCGCCGCCCTCGCCTGACGCAAGCTTGGCGACGGATACCGCGCAAAGTATCGATGCGGCGGTGTCAACCGGGCGCGAGGGCGTCCCGTTGTGGTGACAAGCCTGGCCGATGCCGGGCCTGCTCGAGAGAGTCGGAGCCAAAACGAATCTCGTCTGAAACGGAAATGTTCAAAATGACCAAGACCCTCATCGTTGCCACCCTGCTCTCCTCGTTCGCGGCGGTCTCGTTCGCCCAGGGCGCTTCGGCCCCGGCCGACGGCGCTTCGGCCCCGGCCAAGCACGCCAAGCACCACAAGGCGCACAAGGCCCACAAGGCGGCCTCGGCTGCGTCCAACCCGGAAGCCTCGGCTGACAAGAAGGGTGGCCAGTAAGCTGTCTCCCGGCCTGCGGGCCGGATGACGCTGCTGCACGCCGGGGCCCGCCCTGGCGGCCAACGCAAGGGGTCGACGCAGGTCGGCCCTTTTGCATTGCGGGCGCGGCGCGGCCAACATCGACAATCGGTGCCCAGACGATGCCCGCCGGCCGCCCGCCCCGCCAATCCCACCATGTCTACGTGGTGCTGCTGGACGACCGCGTCTGGAACGAGCCCGCGTTCCGCAAGGCCAACCCCGACCACGCGCTGACGCGCCCTTGCGTCTACGTGGGCATGACCGGCCTGGACCCTGACCTGCGCTTCGACAAGCACAAGGCCGGCATCCAGTCGAACCGCTTCGTCTTCAAGTACGGCCTGCGCCTGCTGCCCGAGTTGTACGCCGTCTACAACCCGATGCCCTACGAGGCGGCCCGGGAGATGGAGGTCGAACTCGCGATCGGCCTGCGCGAGGCGGGTTACGGCGTCTGGCAGGCCTAGGGGTATCGGGTCGTGCCTTTCGTGCGTTCGAACGCTTCGCGTCGGCGGCATCGGGGTCAGGTCTTGGGCATCGGGGTCAGGTCTTGAAAGTTGCGCGGCAGGGCGCCTGCAGGTAGCGAACGTTGCAGCGCGCAACTTTCAAGACCTGACCCCGACGCGGACCCCGACGCGAGACCTGACCCCGAGGCCGAGGTCTCGACGCACAAAAGGCAAGACCCGACGCCCGCGCTGCCCTACGATGGCGGCCTCTCCACTGCCGGGCAGACCGACATGACGATGACCAAGACGCTGATGATCGTGGCCGAACTCGCCGTGATCAACTGGGTGCTGATCGTGGCCGCCAGCCTCATCAAGGCCAGGGCCTGGACGCCGTCCGGCATGAAGGACGCGATGGGCAACCGCGAGCAGGCGGTCGACTGCCACGGCTTCCCGGCGCGCACCGAGCGGGCCGCCAGGAACATGCTGGAGAACATGGTGCTGTTCACGGCGCTCGCACTGGTGGCCACCGTCGGCGGCGTCACCGATCCGCACGTGGAGCTGGGCGCGCGCATCTTCTTCTGGGCGCGCCTGGCCTACATCCCGATCTACATGGTGGGCATCCCGGTGGCGCGGACCGGCGTGTGGGCGATCAGCATCATCGGCATGGGCATGATCTTCGCGAGCATCGTGCAGGCGCTGCCCTGACGGCGCCCGTCACTTGCGGTTCATCTTCCAGATCGCCGTGCTGAGCACGGTGGCGAAGCCCACCCACGCGACCAGCGGCAGGCCGGCAGCCGCCGCGGGCCGGTCCACCGGCTCGGCGGCGGCGACGTAGGCCGTCGCGGTGGCGGCGATCGCGGCCGACCCGACGGCGGCTGCGCCCAGGTTGTGCCGGCCGAAGAACAGCTTGGACCAGCCGGTGATCATCGCCACGTTGGCCGCGAACAGGCCCAGCGCGCGATTGCGCTCGGGCGTCGACGGCTGGCGCGCGAGCCGGTAGGCGCCGATGGCCAGCGCGCCGTCCAGCGCCGTCCACAC
>DATCRO010000405.1:0-4032 GCA_036569025.1 Burkholderiaceae bacterium | reverse complement strand
GCATCACCGTGCATCCGCGCCCGGACGAGCGCCACATCCGCGCGGCCGACGTGTTCGAGCTCAAGAAGCTGCTGCAGCAGTGGCCCGAAGCCGAGTACAACATCGAGGGGAACCCGACCCAGAACCTGATGCGCTTCATCCGCGAGGCGCGCCCGCACCAGGCCACCTTCGTGCCCGACAGCGAGGACCAGTTCACCTCCGACCACGGCTGGGACGTCGCCCGCGACGCCGCGCGCCTGCGCCCGCTGATCGAGGAATGCCACGCGCTGGGCGTGCGCGTGAGCCTGTTCATGGATCCGCTGCCCGAGGCGATGGACGCCGTGCGCGGCCTGGGCGCCGACCGCATCGAGCTCTACACCGAGACCTACGCCAGCGCCCATGGCACGCCGCGCCAGGCCGAGGTGCTCGGCAGGTTCACCGCCACCGCGCAGGCCGCGCTGGCGCTGGGCCTGGGCATCAACGCGGGCCACGACCTGAGCCTCGTCAACCTGACCGACTTCATCCGCGCGGTGCCCGGCGTGGCGGAGGTGTCGATCGGCCACGCGCTCGTCGCCGACGCGCTGGAGTTCGGCATGGCCGACACCGTGCACCGCTACCTGCGCGCGATCGTCGACGCCGAATCCGCGGAGACGCTGGCGTGATCTTCGGCATCGGCACCGACCTGTGCGACGTGCGCCGCATCACCGCGACGCTCCAGCGCAAGGGCGACCGCTTCGCCGAGAAGGTGCTGGGCCCCGACGAGATCAAGGTGTTCCATGCGCGGCGCGCCAAGGTCGAGGGCCGCGGCATCCGCTTCCTCGCGACGCGCTTCTCCGCCAAGGAGGCGTTCTCCAAGGCCGTCGGCATGGGCCTGCACATGCCCATGACCTGGCGCAGCTGCGAGATCCTCAACGAGCGCTCGGGCAAGCCGTTCATCCGCCTGCACGGCGAACTGGCGGCCTGGTTCGAGGCGCGCAACCTCGTCGCGCACGTCACCGTCACCGACGAATCCGACTACGTGGCCTCCTTCGTGGTGGTCGAGACCCGGCCGGCCGATGACGCCGGCGTTCAAACCCAGAGCTGATCCCATGGCCCGCAAGACCAAGAAGAACGCCAACAAGTCCCTGCCGTCCGGCGAGGCGCGCGTCGTCGAACAACTGCAGAAGGCCGACGCCGCGCCCTTCGAGGCGCACGCCCCCGTCATCCTCGACGTCGCCGGCACCCAGCTGACCGCCGACGACCGGCGCCGCCTCGCGCATCCGCTGACGGGCGGCGCGATCCTGTTCGGCCGCAACTGGGTCAACCGCCAGCAGGTGACCGAGCTGGTGGCCGAGATGAAGGCGATCCGTCCCGACCTGCTCGTGTGCGTCGACCACGAGGGCGGCCGCGTGCAGCGTTTCCGCACCGACGGCTTCACGCACCTGCCCGCGATGGACGCGTACGGCAAGCGCTGGATGGACGATGGCCGCGGCCCTGCCGGCGACGGCGCCATGGCCGCCACCGACTCGGCCACCGCGGCCGGCTTCGTGATGGCCGCCGAGCTGCGTTCGTGCGGTGTCGACCTGAGCTTCGCGCCAGTGCTGGACCTGCACTTCGGCCGCAGCGTCGTCATCGGCGACCGCTCGTTCCACCGCGACGCGCGCGTCGTCACGCTGCTGGCCAAGAGCCTGATGCTGGGCATGCGCCAGGCCGGCATGGCCAACTGCGGCAAGCACTTCCCTGGCCACGGCTACGTCGCGGCCGACAGCCACACCGACGTGCCGGTCGACGCGCGCAAGCTGGCCGAGATCCTGCGGGACGACGCGCGGCCCTACGAGTGGCTGTCCACGTCGCTGGCCAGCGTGATGCCGGCGCACGTCGTCTATCCCGACGTCGACGACAAGCCGGCCGGCTTCTCGGCCAAGTGGCTGCAGGACATCCTGCGCGGCCGCCTGGGCTTCACCGGCGCGATATTCAGCGACGACCTGAGCATGGCCGGCGCGCGCACGCTCGCCGGCCGCGAGCTGGGCTACATCGAGGCCGGCGTGCTGGCGATGAACGCGGGCTGCGATCTCGTCCTGCTGTGCAACCAGAGCCTGGGCAAGGGCGAGCCGCTCGATGCGCTGCTGGACGGCCTGATCAAGGCGCGCGACGCCGGCGCGTGGCTGCCGGACAGCCAGTCCGAGCGCCGCCGCCTCGACCTGCTGCCGCAGACCGAGCCGCTGGCCTGGGACGACCTGATGCGCGACCCGGCGTACCTGCGGGCGCTCGACCGGCTCTGACTCAGATCCGGCGGAAGACCAGCACCACCACCAGCATCACCACGCCCAGCAGCAGGAAGCGGAAGGCGCCGAAGTAGTCCAGGAAGCTGGCTCTGGGCATGCCCGACCAGACCTGCACCTGCACGCGCTGGAGCGTGGCGTTGTGCGCGTCGACGAAGCTGACCACCGGCGTCACGTTCTTGTCGCGGTCGAAGCGCGACGCGGTCGAGACGCCCGTCAGCGTCAGGCGCTGGCCAGGCTTGGCGTCCGTCTCCACCAAGCCCGTCAGCAGGGTCTGCCGGTTCTCGCCGCTTTCCATGTGCCAGCCCGTCTTCCACGTCGTGGTGACGTTGCCCGCCTGGTTGGCGGTGACCTCGGCCTGCACGACGATCGTGTAGGGGCTGGCGGACGGCGTGCCGGTCATCGCGTCGCCGGTCCAGTCCACCGTCTCGCCGAACGCGACGCTGTTCTGCGCGCCGTGGTTGCTGGCGTGCAGCGTGTCCAGGAAGGCGGCCATCTTGTCCAGCTGCGACGGCGGCAGCACGACGTCGGCGACCAGCGTCTTGCCGTACTTGCCCGGCTTGGTGGGCAACTGGGCGCCGGCCTCGAGGGCGACGAAGGCCAGCAGCCAGGCGAGGGCGAAAGGCAGCCAGCGGGTGCGCGGCAGGGAGGCGAGGTTCATCGGGGCGGTGCGAAGAGTTTGCGGAACTCTATCCGCGCGCGCGGCGTGGATCCTTCGGTCACCTGGATGAAGCGCCGTTTCCCGTGCAGTGGGTCGCACTTTTGCGGACCGCGGCAGGACACGGGTCGAGGCGACCCTGCCCGCAAGACGAAAAAAAGCCGCGAGCCCGGGCGGGGTCGCGGCGTTCGCGGATCATGCGCAGCTCAGGGGCCGGCGCGGCCCGTCACGCATTTGTTCTGCTCGCAGCGCGCGCCCGGGTCGGCGAGCATGAAGCAGGGCGAGACCTGGTGCGAGGCCCTGGCCTGCGCCGCCGCGAGCTCGCGCTCGTGCTGCGCCAGCGCTTCCACGCTGTCCGGCGACGCGGTCCTGGCCGAGTACGCGCGGTAGCCGGTCGGGCCGCCGCAGGCCTTGGCGCCGACCGCGACCGAGCGGCATTCCGCGTCGGCCGTGCAGGCGGAGGCCTTCGTCAGCGTGCCCTCGAGCTGCGCCTCGACGCCCGCCAGGTCGCCACCGGCCGCCATGCTCGCCGGCGCCGCAGGGGTCGCGGCGACCGACTGGATGACCGGCGGCGGCGGCACGTTCGTGGCGGCCACGGCCGGAGCCGAGGCAACCAGCGCGGCGCCGGCCGGGGTCACCGGGGCGTCGTCGCCCTTGCAGGCGGCCAGCGACAGGACCGCGACGGCGGCCATGGCCGCGGCCAGCGGACGCGGAGAGCGGAGCAGGGCGGTCAGGCGGGTCATCCGATCACTCCGGCAATGGTCAGGCCTGGGTGTCGAACGGCAGCTTGATCTGGCTGAGATCCTTGCGGGTCTCGACCAGCACCAGCGGGCCTTCGTCGACCACGACCACCGGCGGCCGCTCGCGCGGCACGTGCACGGCCTTGGGCGTGTTGGCAATCGCTTCCTGCGCGGCGCGCACGGCGTCGGCGTTCGAGTGCACCCACTCCAGGCCGGCCGAACCCGCGAGCGAGTTCAGGTCGCCGATGGGCAGGTCGAACTTCGGCACGACCGGGGCGACCGGTGCGACCGGCGCAGCGACGATCGGCGCGGGCGCGGGGGCCGGCGCCGGCGCGGCGAACGCGCGCGACTCGAAGGGTTGGGCGACGCGGGCCGGCGCCTCGTCGGCCGGGGC
>DATCRO010000404.1:0-7079 GCA_036569025.1 Burkholderiaceae bacterium | reverse complement strand
GGAGTCGGCCTGCAGCACGCCGACCTGGAAGTTGTCGAACGTGGCGTAGTAGTCGACGTTCTTGGAGCCCTTGATCAGGCGGTCGTAGGCGATGACCTTGATGCCCTTGTCGGCGGCCTTCTGCAGCACGTTGGACAGCGTCGTGCCGTCGATCGAGGCGATCACGAGGACCTTGTCGCCCTTGGTGACCATGTTCTCGATCTGCGCGAGCTGGTTCGGGATGTCGTCCTCGGCGTATTGCAGGTCGGTCTTGTAGCCGCGGGCCTGCAGCACCTTGACCATGTTGTCGCCGTCGGCGATCCAGCGCGCGGACGACTTCGTCGGCATCGCGATGCCCACGGTGCCCTTGTCCTGCGCCTGGGCGGCGCCGAGGGTGACCACGCCGAAGGCCACGACGGCCAGCACTGTCTTGAGGAATTTCACGTCTTGTCTCCAAAGATCGGCCGTCATCGGCTCGGGTTTTCGATCATCGTCGGGCGCCTCCGGCGGCGGCGGCACGCGGCCGCGACGAAGCACCGGAAAGCCCTCGATGGCCGCGATGGTACGAACGGCTGAGATAACTGCCTAATAGATTTTTGGCGTCTTGCCATATACATTCGGGCATCGCATCACCGCCGGCCGCCCCGTCCCCGGAAACATGTCCACCGCCGACACCCACTGGTTCATCCGCGCGCGGCTCAAGACGCGCCAGCTGCTCCTCCTCGTGGCCATGGAGGAGGAAGGCAACATCCACGGCGCCGCGCAGGTCCTGAACATGACCCAGCCGGCCGCCTCCAAGCTGCTGAAAGACCTGGAGGACATGCTGGAAGTGCGCCTGTTCGATCGCCTGCCGCGTGGCGTGCGCCCAACGTGGTACGGGGAAACCATGATCCGCCACGCGCGCATGGCGCTGGCCAGCCTGAGCCAGGCGCACGAGGAGATCGACGCGCTCAAGGCCGGCCGCTTCGGCTCGGTGGCGATCGGCACCATCACCGCGCCCGCCATCACGCTGCTGCCCGACGCGGTGGCGCAGGTCAAGGCCGCCCACCCGTCGCTGCGCGTGGGCCTGCAGGTCGAGACCAGCGACGTGCTGATCGACCGCCTCACGCAGGGCAAGCTCGACATGGTCGTCGGCCGCCTCTTCGCGCGCCACGACAAGAGCGACCTGCGCTACGAGGCGCTCGTCGAGGAGCCGATCGCCGCCGTCGTGCGCCCTGGCCACCCGCTGATGGAGCACGCCTCGCTGAAGCTGCCCGACCTCTCGCAGTACGGCTGGATCGTGCCGCCGACCGGCAGCGTGCTGCGGCACCGCTTCGAGCTGATGTTCCACGAGGACGGCCTCGCGTCCCCGAGCGACCTCATCGAGACGACCGCCCTGCTGTTCATGACCAAGATGCTGGGCCAGAGCGACCTGATCGGCGTCGTCGCCTCGGACGTCGCGCTGTACTACCAGGAGCACGGCCTGGTCGCGATCCTGCCGGTGGAGCTGCCCTGCAAGATGGACGCGTTCGGCCTGATCACGCGCACCGACCGCCTGCTGGCGCCCGCCGCGCAGGTGATGCTCAAGTCGATCAAGGCGGTCGCCCATGACGTCTACGGGACCGTGCTGGCGGTCGACGAGACCGAATGAGGGTCGGCCGCCACGCCGTTCGTCGGACCACAAGGCGCCCTGAAAGCGCGTATCCCTCACCCTCGCGCGCGCCACCCGGAGCGCGGGCCAGTCGTTTCGCTCCCCGGTCAATCGTCCCCGAAATGCAGGAAGCCGCGGTACGACGGATTGGACCGCTGCAGCTCCGACTGCTCGATGACCGTCGGGCGCCACAGCTGGTCGCCCAGCGTCGGCGCCGAGGGCGGCAGGCGCAGGCCCGAGCCGGCCAGGCGCGCGAGGCCGACGGCCGAGAACACGTTGAGCGGGTACAGCCCGCGGATGGCGCCGGCGCGCACGTCCATCTCGGGCACCAGCCAGTCGGCGCGGCCGCCGGCGACCTCGATCGTCTGGTCGAAGAAACCGCGCTTGCGGGGCGTCTCGGTGACCGGGTCCAGCGCCGCGCCGAGCGCGCGGGCGTAGCCGTAGTGCATCCCGTGGCGCATCAGCAGGCGCAGCAGCTTGTCCTGCGCCGGCTCCGAGGCGGGCGGCAGCAGCGCGAAGATCTCGAACGCGCGGACGCGGTCGCCCACCGACGCGCTCTCCGCGCCGAAGCTGCAGATGACGTCCCCGGCCTCGTCCTGGATCGTCAGCGCGTCCAGCGCCACCGGCTTCATCTTGGCCAGCGCGCGGCGCAGCGACGACATCGGCTGCGTGTAGCCGAAATTGATCTGGCCTTCGAGCGGCTGCAGCGCGGTCGACGCCAGCACCTCGTCGACGAGCGCGAGCAGCTCACCCGCAGGGCCGTCCTCGCCGAAGGGGGAACACCAGGCCCGGACCAGCCTGACGCTGGGCCGCTTCCTGCCGAAGAACATCATCTGGGCGGCCTCGCGGCCCGTTGTGGCTCCGCAACCATTGTCCCCGAGCCGCAGGGGCGCTCAGTGTCCAGACGTCACACCCAGCCGGCGTCGACCGTGAACTCCTGGGCAGTGCACATGCGCCCGTCGTCCGCCGCGAGGAACAGCACCATGCGGGCGATGTCCTCGGGCAGCAGCTTGTCGGGCAGGCACTGGTTGCGCGCGATGTCGTCCTCGCCCGCGGGCGTCAGCCACTTCGAGACCTGGCGCTCGGTCATCACCCAGCCGGGCGAGACGGTGTTGATGCGGATGCGGTGCGCGCCCAGCGACTTGGCCAGGCCCCGCGTCAGGCCGTTGACCGAGGACTTGGCGATCGCATAGCACGGGTACTCGCTGGCCTTGCTCTGCCAGCCCGTCGAGCCCAGGTTGACGATGGCGCCCTGCCCCAGCCGCTGCATGCCCGGCACGACGGCCTGGATCGCGAAGAAGGCCGGGCGCTCGTTGATCGCCATGCGGTTGTCCCAGTACTCGGTCGTCACCGATTCGAGCGTGTGGCGATCGTCGCTGGCCACGTTGTTCACGAGCGCGTGGAAGTCGCCGAGCACGGCGGCCGCGTCGGCGATCGCCTTCTGCAGCGCGGGCACGTCGCGCACGTCGCAGGCGCGCCACCACGGCGCGGGATGGCCGCGGCTCCCGATGCGGCGCGCGAGCTCGGCGCTGGCCTCGGCCGCGATGTCGACGAACGCGACGCGTGCGCCCTCGGCCGCGAACGCCTCGACCATCGCGGCGCCGATGCCCGAGCCGCCGCCCGTGACGAACACGGCGCGGCCCTGCAGGCTGGGGAATCGCGCGGGGTTCATGGGCCCCGCGGCGTGCGTGAACGCCGGCGTCGCGGCGGAAGAGTTCGATGCGTGGGTCATCTATGCCTTTTTTGCAATGTCAATTGCGCTGATCTTTATTTTTCCAATATCAGTGTGCGGCGATACGATGCGCCCCGTCAAGTCGAGAAGAGAAGCGCAATGGAGACAAAGAAGCCCGTCCGCCGCAGCCAGGCGTGGTTCGGAAAGAACGATCGCGACGGGTTCGTGCATCGAAGCTGGATCAAGAACCAGGGTTACCCGCACGACGAGCTGGATGGCCGTCCGGTCATCGGCATCTGCAACACCTGGAGCGAGCTCACGCCCTGCAACGGGCACTTCCGCGAGCTCGCCGAATTCGTCAAGCGCGGCGTCTACGAGGCCGGCGGCTTCCCGCTCGAGTTCCCGGTGATGTCGCTCGGCGAGACGCAGCTGCGGCCCACCGCGATGCTGTTCCGCAACCTGGCCAGCATGGACGTCGAGGAATCGATCCGCGGCAACCCCATCGACGGCGTCGTGCTGCTCATGGGATGCGACAAGACGACTCCCGCGCTGATGATGGGCGCGGCCAGCTGCAACCTGCCCACCATCGGGCTGTCCGGCGGCCCGATGCTCAACGGCAAGTTCCGCGGCCAGGACATCGGCTCGGGCACCGGCGTCTGGAAGATGAGCGAGATGGTCCGGGCCGGCGAGATGACGCAGGAGGATTTCACCGCTGCCGAGAGCTGCATGCACCGCTCCAAGGGCAACTGCATGACCATGGGCACGGCCTCGACGATGGCGTCGATGGTCGAGGCGCTGGGCATGTCGCTGCCCGAGAACGCGGCGATCCCCGCGGCCGACACGCGCCGCAACCGCCTTGCGCAGCTCACGGGCCGCCGCATCGTCGACATGGTCAAGGAAGACCTGACGATGTCCAGGATCCTCACCCGCGAGGCCTTCGAGAACGCGATCCGCACCAACGCGGCGATCGGCGGCTCGACCAACGCGGTGATCCACCTGCTGGCGATCGCCGGGCGCATCGGCATCGACCTGAAGCTGGCCGACTGGGACAAGCTCGGCGCGCAGGTGCCCTGCCTCGTCGACCTGCAGCCCTCGGGCAAGTTCCTGATGGAGGACTTCTTCTACGCCGGCGGCCTGCCCGCGGTGCTGCGCGAGATCCAGCACCTGCTGCACCTGGACGCGCCCACCGTCAACGGCAAGACGATCGGCGAGAACATCGCCGCCGCGCCCTGCTGGAACCGCGAGGTGATCCGCCCGCTGGACAAGCCCTTCATGCCCGACGCCGGCATCGCCGTGCTGCGCGGCAATCTCGCGCCGGACGGCGCCGTCATCAAGCCGTCGGCGGCCTCCGCACACCTGCTCAAGCACCGCGGCCGTGCCGTCGTCTTCGAGACGATCGAGGAGTTCCACGCGAAGATCGACGACGAGTCGCTGGACATCGACGAGAACTGCATCATGGTGCTCAAGAACTGCGGCCCCAAGGGCTACCCGGGCATGGCCGAGGTCGGCAACATGCCGCTGCCGCCCAAGGTGCTGCGCAAGGGCATCACGGACATGGTGCGCATCTCCGACGCCCGCATGAGCGGCACGGCCTACGGCACCGTCGTGCTGCACACCTCGCCCGAGGCGGCGGCCGGCGGCCCGCTCGCACTGGTACAGAATGGCGACATGATCGAGCTGGACGTCCCCGCCCGCCGGCTGCACGTCGAGGTCAGCGACGAGGAACTGGCCCGCCGCCGCGCGAACTGGAAGCCGCTGGACGCGCCCAAGCGCGGCTGGCAGAAGCTCTACGTCGACCACGTGCAGCAGGCGCACCTGGGGGCCGATCTGGACTTCCTGGTCGGCGCCAGCGGCGCCGGCATCCCGCGCGACTCGCACTGATCACCCGTCGATGGCAGCTACCCCACCCCGTATCCTCTCGGAACCGCGCGTCGTCGGCGACGTGCGCGCGACGCTCGGCGAAGGCCTGTGCTGGTCGCCGTCCACGAAGTCGCTGTGGTGGGTCGACATCCTCGAGCATCGCCTCTACCGCGACGCGATCGTCGGCGCGCACGAGGCCTGGTCCTTCGACGAGACGATCTCGGCCGTCGCCGAACGCGCCAACGGCGGCGGGCTGGCGGTCACGCTGCGCCGCGGCCTGGCGCTGTTCGATCCGGCCTCGCGCGCGCTCGTGCGCCTGGACGAGCCCGAGCGCGAGCGCGAGGGCAACCGCTTCAACGACGGCAAGTGCGACGCGCGCGGGCGCTTCTGGGGCGGCACGATGGACTTCGCGGTGCGCGCGCCCAGCGGCGCGCTGTACCGCTTCGACGCCGAGGGCCGCGCGCAGCGCGCGATCGACCTGGGTTGGATCGTCACCAACGGCCCCACCTGGACGCAGGACGGCCGCACGATGTTCGTCAACGACACGGTGCAACGCCGCGTCGTGGCCTACGCGTTCGATCCCGACACCGGCGCCGTGGGCGCGTCGCGCGAGTGGCTGGCGCTGCCCGCGGCCGACGGCCACCCCGACGGCATGACCACCGATGCCGCCGGCCGGATCTGGATCGCGCACTGGGGCGGCGCGTGCGTGACCTGCCACGACCCCGTCACCGCGCAGGAGCTGGCGCGCATCGCGCTGCCCACCGACCACATCACCAACGTCGCCTTCGGCGGACCGGACATGACGACGCTGTTCGTCAGCAGCGCGAAGTTCGAGCTGAGCGACGCCCAGCTCGCGGCGCAGCCGCTGGCCGGCGCGCTGTTCGCGGTGGAGACGGATGCGCCGGGCCTGGCGGCCCATCTCTACGCGGGCTGAACGCGAACTGCGCCACGATCGCCGCGCCCCCGGGCGCCCGGTGGTCGCCAGAGCGACTAGACTTCCATCGATGAACGGCCGTCCCGCTGCGCGCGGAGCGCCATCGCCGACCGAGGGAGTTCCCATGCATCGAATTTCGACCACGCGCCCGCTGCGCCGTGCCGCGGCCGCCGCCGCACTGTGCGCGCTCGCCGCCGCGGCGCAGGCCCAGTCCGTCGCCTTCAGCGGCATGCTGGGCGACAAGGCCCTGCTGATCATCGACGGGCAGGCCAAGGGCGTGGCCGTGGGCAGCACCGTCTCGGGCGTCAAGCTGGTGCGCATCGACGGCACGCAGGCGCAGATCGAGGCCAACGGCAAGACGCAGACGCTGCGCCTGGGCGGCACCGCCGTGGTCGCGGGCGATCCGGGCAACGGCGGCGGCGGTGGGCGCATCGTGCTGCCGGTCGGCTCGGGCGGGCACTACACCGGGCTCGCGTCCATCAACGGCCACCCGGTGCAGTTCGTCGTGGACACCGGCGCCACGTCGGTGTCGATGGGCGCGGACGTCGCGTCGCAGCTCGGGCTCGACTACCGCGACAGCACCGGCGGCGCGGCGATGACGGCCAACGGCGCGATCGCCGTGCGCAAGATCACGCTGCACAAGGTGACGGTCGGCGATGTCACGGTCTACAACGTCGAGGCGATGGTCGTGCCGCAGTCCATGCCTCTGGTGCTGCTTGGCAACAGCTTCCTGTCGCACTTCCAGATGCACAGCGACTCGAGCACGCTGGTGTTGGACAAGAAGAACTGAGCAACGCGCCGCGGCCGCCTGTGTCAAACGGAAAGAGCTGACAGCAGGCGCATGCCGCCGCGCCGGCGGGCGCGTGCCTTGCCGCGAGCGCCGGTGACGCCGGCCCCGGCCGGCCCGTTCGACCCGCGCCCCCCGTGCGCGCAGGAGCTCTCCCATGCAATTTCGTCCCCTCGGCCGCACCGGCCTGCAAATCGCGCCGATCGTGTTCGGCGGC
>DATCRO010000403.1:0-4465 GCA_036569025.1 Burkholderiaceae bacterium | reverse complement strand
ACCCCGGCGTGCCTCGCATCGCACTGACCGCGACCGCCGACGAGCACACCCGCGCGGACATCGTCCACCGCCTGCAGCTGGAGTCGGCGCGCGCCTTCGTCTCCAGCTTCGACCGACCCAACATCCGCTACACCATCGTCGAGAAGGACGACGCGCGCGCGCAGCTGCTGCGCTTCCTTCGCGACGAGCACGAGGGCGAGGCCGGCATCGTCTACTGCCAGTCGCGCAAGAAGGTCGAGGAGACCGCGGCCTGGCTCGAGTCCGAGGGCATCCGCGCGCTGCCCTACCACGCCGGCCTCGACGCCGACGTGCGCCGGCGCCACCAGGACCGCTTCCTGCGCGAGGACGGCCTGGTCATGTGCGCCACCATCGCGTTCGGCATGGGCATCGACAAGCCCGACGTGCGCTTCGTCGCCCACCTCGATCTGCCCAAGAACATCGAGGGCTACTACCAGGAGACGGGCCGCGCAGGCCGCGACGGCGAGGCGGCCGACGCCTGGATGACGTACGGCCTGGCCGACGTCGTCAACCAGCGCCGCATGATCGACGAGAGCCCCGCCAACGACGAGTTCAAGAAGCTGCAGCGCGGCAAGCTCGACGCGCTGCTGTCGTTGGCCGAGGCGCACGACTGCCGGCGCGTGCGGCTGCTGGCCTACTTCGGCGAACGCGGTTCGCCCTGCGGCAATTGCGACAACTGCCTCAACCCGCCGGCCACGTGGGACGCCACCGAGGCCGCGCGCATGGCCCTGTCCACCGTCTACCGCTTCCGCCAGCACTCGGGCCTGAGCTTCGGCGCCGGCCATCTGATCGACGTGCTGCGGGGCAAGGTCACCGACAAGACCACGCAGCACGGCCACGGCGAGCTGTCGACCTTCGGCATCGGCGCGAAGTGGTCGGAGCAGCAATGGCGCGGCGTGATCCGCCAGCTGCTGTCGCTGGGCCACCTGCAGTCGGAAGGCGAATACAACACGCTGGTGCTGGCCGACAGCGCGCGCGCCGTGCTCAAGGGCGAGGTGCCGATCCTGCTGCGCGAGGCGCGCGAACTGCCCAAGGGCTCGAGCCGCACGCGCCGCGCAAGCGGGGGGTCGAGCGGCCGCAGCACGTCCGCGCCGATCAAGCTCGACGCCGCCGGCGACCAGCGCTTCGCCGCGCTGCGCGCCTGGCGCTCCGAGGTGGCGCGCGAACACAACCTGCCGGCCTACATCGTCTTCAACGACGCCACGCTGGCGCAGATGGCCCAGCAGGCGCCGTCGTCGCTGGACGAGCTGTCGGGCATCAGCGGCGTGGGCGCCAAGAAGCTCGAGGCGTACGGGCGCGAGATCCTGCGGGTGCTGGAGGCGGCTGCGAGCTGACGCGGCGTCGTGCCGGGCGGCGATCCTGCGACTGCGCGCAGGATGACATGCGAGGGTGGAAGGCGCCCTGCGGCAACGTCGTCTCCCACATCGGCGCCGACCGGGAGGCAGCCCCGCAGGCTGCGCCGGAAGCCTGTCATCCTGCGCGCAGTCGCAGGATCCACCTCCGCCTGCCACGACGCCTCGCCAAGGCCGATTGCCCTCGCTCCGGCAGCGCCGTCCCATCCGCGCGATGATGCGCGCCACGCATGACGTCCTCCACCGCCTCGCATCCCCTCGCCGCCCGCCTCACCGCGTTCGCGCCGCTGCTGTTCGTCGTGCTCTGGAGCACCGGCTTCATCGGCGCCAAGCTGGGCCTGCCCGATTGCGAGCCGCTCACGCTGCTCACGCTGCGCTATGCCGCGGTGCTGGTGCTGATGGGCGCGGTCGCGCTCGCCACGCGCGCGCCGTGGCCCGCGTCGGCGGCGCAGTGGCTGCACATCAGCGTGTCGGGGCTGTTGATCCATGCCGTGTACCTCGGCGGCGTGTTCACCGCGATCCGGCTGGGGCTGCCGGCGGGCGTGACGGCGCTGGTCGTCGGCCTGCAGCCGGTGCTGACGGCGCTCGGCGCCGGGCTGCTCCTGCGCGAACGCGTGCGCGCCGCGCAATGGGCCGGGCTCGCGCTGGGCCTGGCGGGCGTGGTGCTCGTCGTGGCGCGCAAGGTCCAGGGCGGCCCGGCCGCGGCGGAGCTGCTGCTGCCGGCGGTCATCGCGCTCGCGGGCATCACGATGGGCACGCTGTACCAGAAGCGCTTCTGCGCCAGCTTCGACCTGCGCACCGGCTCGGTCGTGCAGTTCCTGCCATCCCTGGTCGTCACCGGCCTGGCCGCGTGGCGCACCGAGACGATGGTGGTTCACTGGACGCCCGCGTTCGTGTTCGCGCTGGGCTGGCTGGTGCTCGTGCTGTCGCTGGGCGCCGTGAGCCTGCTCAACGTGCTCATTCGCAGCGGCAGCGCCGTCAACGTGGCCAGCCTGTTCTACCTGACGCCGCCCACCACCGCGCTGATCGCGTGGGCGATGTTCGGCGAGACGCTGACGGGACTGGCGCTGGCCGGCATGGGGCTGGCGGTGCTGGGGGTGTGGCTGGCGCGCAAGTGAGCACCGGCCTTATCGCTCGTCCCGCGCCTTGAGCAGCTTCGGCGTGATCTCGACCGTGTTGACGGTGTCCGACACCCACACCGTGCCGTCCTGCACCGTGATCTGCCAGGCCATCGTGCGAGCGCACATCCGGGCGAGCGCCTGCGAGGCCTCGGGGTCGACCGACCACACCGCCACCTTGGGCGCGCGGATCAGCTTGCCTTCCAGCGCGGCCCACCAGATCGGCGTGCTGGCGATGTAGCTGTAGATGGTGACGATCTCGGCGCGGCTGCTCGCCTTGGCCAGGCGGCGGTCGTCGGGCTGGCCCACCTCGATCCAGTGCACGACCTGGCCGGTGAGGTCGACCTGCCAGAGATCGGGCTCGTCGACGTCCCACAGGCTCTTGGCGAGCTCGAGCTTGCCGCGCTCGTCGTCGGCCGGCACGTTGAGCGCGTAGGCCAGGACGCGCATGAGCATGCGCTCGTCGGTTTCCGACGGGTGGCGGGCGATCGTCAGTTCGTGGTCGCCGTAGATGTTGCGGTCCATGTCCGCGAGCTGCAGACGGACCTTGTGGATCGTTGCTTTGAGGGCCATGGGGCCGATTGTCCCTGCAATCGCCACGCCTCTCCCGCCGGACTACAGCGACGCGTCCCCGCACAGGATCAGCGAGCGCCCGCCCATGTCGAACTGGATCGACACCGTGACGCACATGCGCGAGCCCTGCAGCGTCATGTACGGCCGCGTGACCTGCGCGAAGTTGGGCGCGGCCTCGGCGTTGCGGAAGTAGGCGCGGCGCGACCAGCGGGCGTGGCGGGTGTCCTGCAGCGGGCCGAAGCGCTCGACGCGCTCGATCTGCTGGTGCGCCAGCCCCGCGCGCAGCGCGTTGCCCACCACCTGGCGGCCCTGGCGGTCCAGCAGGTAGCACATCTCGGCGCCCGGCAGCGACAGGAAGCGCCGGCAGGCCTCGTCCAGCGACGCCCCGCCGGCCAGCAGCACGCTGGCCAGTTCGATCGACTGCTTGTAGGGCGCCATCTGCGCCTGCCACTGCCGGTCGTCGCTGGCCGACTGGCGGTCGAAGCGGTCCCAGGCGGTGCGCAGCGCGTGCAGGCCCGTGATGCCGGCCAGGCCCGCGGCCGGCCGGCCGAAGTGGTAGCCCTGCACGAAGTCGACGTCGCAGCGCAGCGCGGTGTACGCGCCTTCGTCGGTCTCGATGCCTTCCATCAGCACCAGGCAGCCGCACTCGTGCAGCAGCGACACCATCTGCGAGGCGATGCGGCGCGCGTGCGCATCGACCTCCGCCCGCGCCACCACGCTGCGATCGAGCTTGACGATCTCGGGACGCAGCCGGAACACGCGGTCGAAGTTGGAGTGGCCGGCGCCGAAGTCGTCCAGCGAGACGAGGCAGCCCAGTTCGCGCAGTTCGTCGATGCGGTGGTCGAAGTCGGGGTCGTCGGGCAGCGTCGATTCCAGCACCTCGATCACCACCTGGCCCGGGCGCAGGCCGTGCTCGGCGAGCGCGGCGGCGAGCTCGCGGATGCCCGTGCCGGCCGGCGAACCGAGCGAGCGCGGATGCATGTTCAGGAACAGCCACTCGTCGGCGTCGCGGCGCGCGTACGCGGCCAGGTGCTGGCGCAGCGCGGCGCGATCGAGCGCCACGCGCGCCTCGTCGCCGTCGGCGCTCGCGAACAGGTCCATCGGCTCCAGCGCGGCGCCCGTGCCGATCGCCGTGGGCCGCAGCAGCGCCTCGTGGCCGACGGCGCGATGGTGCGTCAGGCTGAAGATCGGCTGGAAGTGCGAGGCGAGGCGAAAACCCAGGTAGTCGGACGTGGCGCGCGACGCCGCGCTGCCCGCCGCTCCGGCGCCGGCGGGCAGCAGTGCGTCGGGAAAGGGCGAGGGGACGGCGTTCATGGGCGGGAAGGCGGTGGCGCGGCGGACGGGCGCGGGCGACCGTTCGTGGCGGGCGCGGCGCGCAAGCGGGCGGTCCGGCGCCTTGCGGGC
>DATCRO010000402.1:0-14378 GCA_036569025.1 Burkholderiaceae bacterium | reverse complement strand
CGCCATGGACAACGCGACGCTCAGCGGCGCCACCTACGACGCCTTCCGTGCCCACCCGCTGCTGCGCGGCGTCGACGAGGTGCTGCAGCGGCAATGGCCGCCCAACCAGGTCGTCGAGGAACACACCCATCCGTTCGACGCCGACGCCTCGCGCGCCTGGCTCGTGCACTGGCTGGGCAGCGGCCTGCGCGCCGTCGAACAGCGCCTGGCCACCGAGCCCGGCACCGGCCGCTTCTGCCACGGCGACCAGCCCACCATCGCCGACATCTGCCTGGCCAGCCTGTTCATGGTCACGCGCGTGCTCAAGATCGACGTCGCCGGCATCCCGGTGTCCACGCGCATCCTGGCCGAGTGCGAACGCCTGCCGGCCTTCGCGGCGGCCGCGCCTGCGCTGCAGCTCGGCGCGCCGGCGCTCTGAACCGAGCACGTCCGATGTCGCCGGAGGGGTCCGGCCTCTCCTTCATTCGCGGCGCAACGTCGATCGCAGTGCGTTACTCCAGTCGCGAATGAAGGCAAAGGCCTGACCCCGATCCCCAGAGAATGTTCGGGGTCGGGCCTCCGCCTCGAATCGCGGTCCAGGCTGCCGCTGCGATGAGCGAGTCGGCGCGACCCGAGGAAAGGCCAGACCCCTCTGGCACCGACGCGCCTCGGAGCGCTCGACCGCTACCGCCGGCCCCTCTGCTGCCACAACGGCTTCTTGCCCTTCAGATGCCGCTCGATGCCCTCGTTGAGCCGTGTGCGCAGGTCGATCACCTCCTCGAGGTGGCCATAGGTGCCGGGGAAACGCAGGTCGAGCCAGAGCCACAGGGTGCACGAGCGCAGGGCCTTTTCCATGTTGTCCAGGCGGCTGTGCTCGTCGACCTCGGACAGGAACCACGGCGTGCCGGCCTGGCCGGCGTTGGCGTGGTTCCAGGCCCATTCGGGAAAGGCCTGCACCTGGGTTTCGGTGCGCGTGTCCACCGCCGGCTGGGCGTAGATGAAGCGCTGCTTGAGCGTCAGCTTGCCCGCGTTGTGGTCCAGCTGCTCGGCCAGCTCCAGCATCTGCTCGAGCTCGGCGACGGCGAAGTGCGCATCGTCCAGGCGCAGCTGGTCGACGAACACGTCCAGCACCGCGCGCAGCCTGGCCAGGCCCAGCCGGGTGGCGATGGTGTCGACGTGCCACCAGTTGGGCGCGACGAAGGCCTTGAAGTCGCGCGGCGCACGCGGCTGCCTGGGCAGCAGGTCCTTGAGCGTGCGCAGCGCGGCGGGCTCGGCCTCGCGCAGCACGCCGGCAAAGCCCTCCTCGTGCAGGCCGTAGCGGCCGGCGCGGCCGGCGATCTGGTGCACCTCGGACTCGTCCAGCAGCCGGTCGCCGATGCCGTCGAACTTCTTGAGCGTCGAGAACAGCACGCGGCGGATCGGCAGGTTCAGGCCCATGCCGATCGCGTCGGTGGCCACCAGGATGTGCGCGTGGCCGTGGGCGAAGCGCTCGGCCTCGCGGCGCCGCACCTCGGGCGGGAGGGCGCCGTAGATCACCGAGACCGGATGGCCGTCGGCGGCGACCTGGTCGCGCAGCATCAGCACCTCCTTGCGGCTGAAGGCGACGACCGCGTCGCCCTTCTTCAGGGCCGAGATCGGCACCGGGCCGGGCAGCAGCTCGACGTGCTGCTTGCGCTCGAAGCTGCGCACCTTGCAGTTCTCGCCGCACAGCTTGAGCAGGTTCTCGATGGCCGGCGCGGCGTAGGCCGAGCAGATGATGATCACCTCGTTGGCCGGCACGCCCACGATGGCCTGCGTCCAGGCCCAGCCGCGCGAGCCGTCGAACAGCATCTGCGCCTCGTCGATGACGGCCACGTCGATCGGCCTGGACGTGTTGACCATCTCGATGGTGCTGGAGACGACGCGTGCGCCCTCCGCGGGGTCGTTCTCCTCGCCGGTCAGCAGCGACGTGGGGACGCCGCGCGCGACGAGGCGGTCGCGGCCCTCGAGCGCCAGCAGGCGCAGCGGCGCGAGGTAGCAGCCGTCGTGCGCGGCGGCCAGCTGCTCGAACGCGGCGTGCGTCTTGCCGCTGTTGGGCGGCCCGACGTACAGCGTGACCGTGCGCTGCAGTCGGCGCGCGAGCTCGAAGCTGTCGGGATAGCCCTGGAACGCGAGCTCGGAGTTCAGGCCCGCCAGCGCGTTCAGCTCGGCGACGTGGCGCTCCCAGCGATCCTGGGCGCGCACGAGCGAGGCCTTCAGGTCGGCGAAGGCCTGCGGCCGCGCGGCCTCGGCCTGCAGGCGCTGCACGAGCGAGCCGACGTGCTCCGGATGGCCGGACTCGGCGCGCGCCAGCAGGCGCTCGACGTGCTCGACCAGTTCATCGGCGTCCGGATAGGGCGGCGGGTCGCCGATGGCGGCCAGCAGCGCGTCGATGTCGGCGGTGCGATAGAAGTCCCACACCGGCGCGTCGGCGATCGGTTGGCGCCAGGCCACGCGCACCTGCACGCCGCTGGCGGGCAGGCGCAGGTCGTGCTGCAGGAAGCGGTCGAAGCGGCCGGCCTCGCGCGTGATGCCCAGCGCCTCGAGCTCGGCCGTGCGCCCCTGCATCTGCGCGCGCACCTGCGGGCCGTTGCCGACGACGTCGAGGTGGCGCAGCGCGGCCGCGACATGGGCCGGTGCGATCCAGCGGCTCGGGCGGCCGCCGGACACGGCCTTCTGCAGCAGGATCAGGCCCAGGCCGTCCAGGTGCTGCTCGAAGTGCGGCGCATGCTCGTCGATGTAGTCGGCCGGCTTGACGACCTGGGGCAGCTGGTACGCCGCCTGCTGGATGCGGGCGATGTCCGCCGGGGTGACGTCCTCGGGCACGCGGCTGGCGTGGCGGGCGTTGGGCAACTTGAACGCGCGCGGCGCGGCGGCGGGGATGGAGGTCGGTGGGTTCGCGGGTTCGGAGCTCATTCGGGTGCACGGGCGCGTCTCGCGCGGGGTGCGTCGTTCGGAGGAAAACCAACAGTATGACCGCTCGACGAGCGATGCAGGGCACACTGCCGACGATGGATCGCCTGGAAATCGCGATGCGCGACGTCGAGGACGCCCGCATCGGGGCGTTGCGGCGCATGAAATGGATCGCCGCGGGCCTGCTGGTCGCCGCGCTGGCGGGGCTCGCGCTCGCGTCGTGGCAGGGCGGAGAGGGCGGCTGGGGCTGGCTGCAATCCTTCTGCGAGGCGTCGGCCGTCGGCGCGATCGCCGACTGGTTCGCCGTGGTGGCCCTGTTCCGCCGGCCGCTGGGCCTGCCCTTGCCGCACACGGCCATCCTGCCGCGCAGCAAGGAGCGCGTGGCCGACGGCCTGGCGCATTTCGTGCGCGACCATTTCCTCGAGCCGACCTCGCTCGTGCTGCGCCTGGCAGAGCTCGACCCGGCGCGGCGCCTGGGCGACTGGCTGGCCGACCCGGCCCGCGTGCACGACTGGGTCGCCGAGGGCCGGCGCTGGGCGCTCAAGGCGGTCGGACTGTTCGACGACGAGCGCATGCGGCGCGCGACGCTGGAGCTGGTCGTGGCGCAGGCGCGCCGCTGGAACAGCGCGGCCACCGCGGCCGACGTGCTGGCGCTGCTGACCCGGGGCGGCCGCCACCACGAGCTGCTGGACGCGGGCCTGGAGAAGATCGGCGGCTTCCTGGCCGAGGACGAGGTCAAGCAGCGCGTCTCCGACCTGATGGTGCGCCACGCGCGCAAGGAGTGGCCCAAGGTGGTGGGCATGGTGGAGCTGGTGACGCCCGTGGCGCGCATGGCCGACGGCCTCGCGTCCAAGCTGAGCGCCTCGGTGCTGGGCGAACTGCGCGAGGTGCTGTCGCAGCCGGACCACCCCGTGCGCCAGCGCTACGACAAGTGGCTGGCCGAGTTCATCGAAAGGCTGCGCGGCGACGAGTCGCTCGTCGCCGCGTTCGACCGCGTCAAGGAGCGCGCGATCACCGACCCCGCGGTGCTGGACTACGCCGGCGGCGTCTGGAACGACATCAAGCGGCTGCTGCAGGCGGACCTCGCCGACGAGCGTTCGGCGCTCGCCGAGCACGTGGCACAGGCGATGCGCGACGTCGGCGACCGGCTGCGCGAGGACGCCAGCCTGCGCGCGTCGCTCAACGAGCACCTGCTGTCGGCGGCCGGCACCATCGCCGCCAACCTGCGCTCCGGCGTGACCGAGCACATCGCCCGGACCATCAAGGACTGGGACGACCGGCGGCTCGTCGAGCAGCTGGAGCTGAGCGTCGGGCGCGAGCTGCAGTTCATCCGCATCAACGGCACCGTCGTGGGTGGCATCGCCGGCCTGGCGCTGCACGCGCTGCGCCTGCTGCTGCACTAGCGGCACGCACCCGGCTCGCCCGGACGTGCCGGGGAAAGAGCACATGCGATCCTTGGCGGGCACCGAATGGTGGCTGCCTCAGAAAGCGATTTCAGGCCAGTGAGGCTATCTCCCGACTCAAGTTGGCGGGGCGGCGGCCGAAAACAGGACACGAAGGTGCGTCCCGTGTTCCTCCGCACAGGATGGCGCGCCCGGCAAGAACAGCCGTCGACACGAGGCTCTGCCTCGCGATCGCACGGCGACCCCACCCCCCTTCGGCCCGAGTCCCTCATGAACCTCAAGCTCAAACTGCCGCTGGCCTTCTGCGGTGTCCTCGCCGCGCTCATGGGCGCGGCGCTGATCGGCATCCACAGTCTCAACGATTCCGTCGATGTCTATGAAGTGGACGTCGGTGCGCAGCACGCGCGCGAGCGTGCCATCGCAGACGTGCTCGTCACCTTCAAGACGCAGGTGCAGGAATGGAAGGACACGCTGCTGCGCGGCAAGGACCCGGCCAAGCTCGACAAGCACTGGGGCGCGTTCGCCAAGCGCGAGGCCGATGTCGACGACAAGGCCAAGGCGCTGCTGGCGTCGCTGCCTCCGGGCGAGAGCCGCACGCTGGTGGAACAGTTCAGCGCCGCGCACGTGAAGATGGGCGCCGACTACCGGGGGGGCTTCGCCGCGTTCAAGGACGCCGGCTTCGACCCCTCCGCCGGCGACGCCGCCGTCGCCGGCATGGACCGCGAACCCGCGCGCCTGCTGGCCGAGGCCGGCAAGAAGATCGCGGCCGACAGCGCCGCCGCTTCGGCCGACGCCGCGGTGAAGGCGCATCGCGCGTCGCTCGTCAGCATCGTGCTGATGCTGGTGGCAGGCGCTGCGGGCATCGGCGTGGGCGTGCTGTTCAGCCGCAAGATCACCGGTCCGGTGGACGACGCCGTGACCGTGGCCGAGGCGATCGCCGGCGGCGACCTGACCAGGCAGGTGCGGGTGATGGGCCGCGACGAGATCGCGCAGCTGCTCAAGGCCCTGGCGACGATGCAGGGCAGCCTGGCCGGCGTGGTGAGCAACGTGCGCAGCAACTCCGAGAGCGTGGCGACGGCGTCGTCGCAGATCTCGCAGGGCGCCAACGACCTGAGCGCGCGCACCGAGGAACAGGCCTCCGCGCTGCAGCAGGCCGCCGCGTCGATGGAACAGCTCGGCTCCACGGTGCGACAGAATGCCGAGAACGCGCAGTCGGCCAACCAGCTCGCGCTGGGCGCCAGCGCCGTCGCGCGCAAGGGCGGCGACGTGGTGGGCGAGGTCGTCGAGACCATGAAGGGCATCAACGACAGCTCCAAGCGCATCGTCGACATCATCGGCGTGATCGACGGCATCGCGTTCCAGACCAACATTCTTGCGCTGAACGCGGCGGTCGAGGCCGCGCGCGCCGGCGAGCAGGGCCGCGGCTTCGCCGTGGTGGCGGGCGAGGTGCGCTCCCTGGCGCAACGCTCGTCGGACGCCGCCAAGGAGATCAAGGCGCTCATCTCGGCCAGCGTCGAACGCGTCGAGCACGGCACCGCGCTGGTGGACCGCGCCGGCGAGACCATGACCGAGATCGTGACCTCGATCGCGCGCGTCACCGACATCATGGGCGAGATCAGCGCCGCCAGCACGGAGCAGAGCTCGGGCGTCGGCCAGATCGGCGACGCCATCGCGCAGATGGACCAGGCCACGCAGCAGAACGCCGCGCTGGTCGAGGAGAGCGCCGCGGCCGCCGAGAGCCTGAAGGACCAGGCGCACCAGCTGGTGCAGGTGGTGTCGGTGTTCAAGCTCGAAGGCCGGGCCACGGACGATTTCCGCGTCGCGCCGACCTCGTTCGCCGCGCCCCGGCCCGTCGCGGCTCCCAAGCCCGCGGCGCCCGTGCGCAAGCCCGCGCCGATGGCTGCCCGGCCCGCGCCGGTGAGCGCCAAGGTGTCGGCGCGCGTGGCTGAACCCGAGCTGGCGTCGACCGCCGACGACTGGGAATCGTTCTGAGCCCCTGCGGGTAAAGTGTCCGCTCGACAAGGAGCGGACATGACGAGCAGGGCAACGAAGACCATCATGGCGGCCGCGCTGGCGGCCTGCGCCGGCGCCGGCGTGCAGGCGGCGACCACCGTCGTGACCGCCGACCGCATGCTGGACGTGCTGTCCGGCCGGATGGTGGAACGGCCCGCGATCGTGGTCGTCGACGGCCGCATCCACGCCGTGCTCACGCAGGGCGCGGCGGCGATCCCCAAGGACGCGTCGCACATCGACCTGCCGGGCCAGACGCTGCTGCCGGGCCTGATCGACATGCACGTCCACCTGGCCGCCGACGCCCGCATCGCCGACAACCACGCCCTCGACTACACCGACAGCTTCTGGGTCGCCGTGGGCGTGGCCAACGCCAAGGCGATGCTCGAGGCCGGCTTCACCACCGTGCGCAACGTCGGCTCCCCCGACTACGCCGACGTCGGCATCAAGCAGGCCGTCGAAGGCGGTTACGTGCCGGGCCCGCGCATCGTGCCGGCGACGTACGCGCTCGGAACCACGGGCGGCCACTGCGACGACACCGAGGGCCTGCCGCCGAGCTTCTCCATGGTGCCCACGCCGTCGGTCGCCGACAGCCCCGACGGGTTCCGCGCGCTGGTGCGCCGCGTGCACAAGTACGGGGCCGAGATCATCAAGATCTGCGCCACGGGGGGCGTGCTGTCGCGCACGGACGCGGCCGGCGCGCAGCAGATGTCGTACGAGGAAATCAAGGCCGTCACCGACGAGGCGCACCGTCTCGGCCTGAAGGTGGCCGCGCATGCGCACGGCACGTCCGGCATCAACGACGCGCTCCGGGCGGGCGTGGACACCATCGAGCACGCGAGCCTGGCCGACGCCGAGTCGTTCCGCCTCGCCAAGGAGCACGGCGCCTGGTTCTCGATGGACATCTACGACGACGACTACATCCTGGCCGAAGGCGCCAGGAACGGCATGTACGAGGCCTCGCTCGCCAAGGAGCGCGCCATCGGCCTGAAGCAGCGCCAGACCTTCCGGGCGGCCTACGAGGCCGGCGTGAAGATGATCTTCGGCACCGACAACGGCGCCGTCTTCCCCGCCGGCCAGAACGCGCTGCAGTTCGCCAAGATGGTGGAGTGGGGCATGCCGCCGCTGGAGGCCATCCGCGCCGCCACGCGCAACGCGGCGCAGGCGCTCGCGCGCGAGGGCGACGTCGGCGCGATCGAGGCCGGCCGCTACGGCGACTTCGTGGCCGTCAAGGGCGATCCGCTCCAGGACGTGCGGCTGCTGGAGCACCCGAGCGCGGTCATCAAGGGCGGCGAGCGGGTGAAGTGACCCGCGAGGTACCGGGGCACGCATGAACACCATCGCCGATCCGGACCGGCCGCTCCAGCCCGGGACGATGGTCCTGGAGATGGCGACCTCGCGCGGCGCCGCCGGCCGCGCGCTCGTGTTCGCCGCGGCCGTGGCGCTGGTCGTCGGTGGCTGCATCGCCGCGCTGGCCCGCTTCTCGCCGGGCGCCGTCGCGGCCATCGTCGCGGGCGTGGCGATCTACGCGTGGCTCATGTGCTCGGAACCGCAGGTGGCCTACGTCGAGTACTTCAGGCTCGACGCGAGCGGCGTGAGTTTCGTGCACACGCCGGGGCAGCGCGGGCGCGTCTCGCGCCATGCGTGGAGCCAGATCGAGGACGTGTCGATCGGCGCCGGCGCGAGCGGGCAGGAGTCGCCTGGGCTCGTGCTGTCGCTGCGGCCCGGCGCGGCGATCCGCGGCGAGGTCGTGCTGCCGATCCTGGGGGATGCGGAACGCCTGCGTGCGCGGGACCTCGCGCGGGCCTGGCTCGCGAGCCGGGCCTGACCGCGCGACGGCCTGCGCGCCCGGGTGCGACGCTCAGCGTCCCGCGCGCGGCGACGCCTTCTGCCAGGCGGGCGACTGGTAGGTGTCCATCGGCTCGAGCTTCCAGTCGGGCGGCGGCTCGACGATGCCGCGCGACTGGTTCAGGTCGACCTTGCGCGCGACCAGCGTGGCGCACAGCTTGAGCTTGTCCAGGTCGGCCTGCACCAGGTCGGGACGCGGCGCCGCGCTGAAGCAGCACAGCGTGCCGTAGATGCGCCGGCTCCTGAGCACGATGGGCGTGCTCAGGTGGGCGCCGATCTGGAAGGGCAGCTCGGGCAGGCCGGCCTGGGCCATGTCCACCTTGGACAGGTCCCGCACCAGTTCGGGCACGCGGCCCTCGACCACGCGCTGGCACACCGACTCCTCGGCCGGGTTCGATCCGCCGGCGTCGATGTCCGGGGAGCCGGGCGAACGGTCGACGTAGCGGAACATGCGCCGGCCCTCGATGAACTCGGAGACGAACACGACGTCCATCTGCATGCGCGTGCGCATCGCGTGCAGCAGGTCGGTCAGGGAGTCGTCGAGCAGCGGGTCGCTGGAGTCGGCGGTGGCCACGAGCAGTTCCGAGATGGTGACGCTGAGTTCGTCGTCGCGGAATTTTTCGAGATGTTCCATGGGCGGGTGCGGAGCGGGATCTGAGGCGTCCCGTCGGATCGGTTCTTCCCTGCGCCGAGTTTACTGAACGCATGTCCCGGACCGCGCGAGGAACAGGTAACGAAAACTTGCGCGGAGCCGCAGCCTGTCCTGGGCAGGCCCGGCGCCGCTGGCGCCCGGCGCACGGTCAGGCCAGGGCCTTCTCCATGAACACGCTCAGCGGGTCGTCGCGATAGCCGGCGTACGGCCCGCGCCGCGCATAGCCGAACGACGCGTACAGGCCGATCGCCTCGGGCTGGTACGGCCCGGTCTCGAGCATGAGGCGCGGGCAGCGCGCCTGGGCGGACGCGGCCTCGACCGCGCGCAGCAGGCCGCTCGCGAGGCCCTGGCCCCGGCAGTCGGGCCGCACGTACATGCGCTTGATCTCGCCGTGGTCGGCCCCGAGCACCACCGCACAGCAGCCGACCGCACGGCCCGCGGCGTCACGCGCGACGAAGAAGCGCACGTTGTCGCGCTTGAGCGAGGCCAGGTCGAGCGCGTGCCGGCTTTCGGGCGGGTACAGCGTGTCCTGGTAGGCGTCCAGGTCGGCGATCAGGGCGATCACGTCGGGCTGGTCGGGGGACTCCAGGGCGATGTGCATCGGTGCGAGGGCAGGGTGGAGCATCGTCGCCATCGTAGCGGACGGCGCCGCTCGCGGCGCTCAGTGGAACGACACCACGCGCCACGCGCCGAACAGCCAGACCCAGCCGGCGGCGCACGCGCCGAGCAGGAACACCGGCAGGTCGACCTTGGGCTGGAAGAGCCCGAAGCGGGCGAAGATGAACGCATTGACCGGATAGATCGCCAGCCCGATGAAGGACGTGCCCGTCATCAGGCCCAGCACCCCGCCCAACGTGTTGCCCAGCGTGAGCAGGCCGATCAGCATGAAGGCCTGCGCCGCCAGGATGACCGTGTTCAGGCCGGCCCGTCCCATGGCCCACAGCACGTTCGCGTACGACGAGCTCGCGAACGCGAAGATCGTGCCCACGGCCTGGATCTGCAGCAGCGCGCCGACGGGCCGGTAGCGCGGGTCGTAGAGGGCCTGGACGATCCGGTCGCCGAACAGCACGAGGACGACCGCGACCGCGCAGGCGCCGAGCAGTTGCAACCGGCGCGCGCGTTCGACGACGCGCGGGAAGTCGCGGGCGCGCTGGCGCCAGACCTCCGAGTAGGCCGGAAACAGCACGCGCCCGCTGACCTGCTGGATGGCGTTCCATGCGACCAGCGCAAGCGTCGTCGACAGGCCGATGAAGGCGACCGACTTCGTGCCCACCAGCGAGGCGGTCAGCAGGTTGCTGCCTTCGCCGAGCAGGAAGGTCACGCCGGACGACATCAGCACCCAGCCGCCGAACGAGAGCACCTCGCGCACGATCGCGCGATCCCACGCGAGCCGGTTGCCGCGGCCGGCGATCAGCAGGTGGCTGCCGGCCACCGTCGCCAGCGTGCTCGCCCAATTGCCCGCGACCAGGGCCCAGGGCGAACGATCGACCAGGGCCCAGGCGACCATCGTCGCGATGCCGCAGGCCTGCGCACCCAGTTCCAGCAAGGTCAGCCGGCCGATCTCCAGCCGCCGGTTGATCAGTGCCACCTTGGTCGACGCGAATGCGCCGATGACGGCGGGCAGGCCCATGGCGGGGACGATCCTGGCCAGCGCCGGCTGCGCGTAGACGTGCGCGGCGATGGGCCCGGCGACGCCCATCAGCAGTCCGATCAGCAGCGACTTGGCGATGTTGAGCGTCCAGATGGTGTCCTGGTAGCGCGGCTCGTGTCCGCGCTCGCTGCGCACGATGCTCTGGGTCAGTCCGACGTCCGACAGCAGGTGCGCCGCCGTGAGGATCGACTGTGCGATCGCCATCAGGCCGAAGGCCTCCGGGAACAGCAGCCGCGTCAGCACCAGGTTGCTGGCGAAGCGCAGGAACTGGCTGCTGACGGTGCCGGCCAGGGTCCAGCCGCTGCCGCGCAGGACGCGCTGCGCCAGGCCCGTCGGCGGCACGGGGTTCGCGGCTTCCTGCGGGACGGCGGTGCTCAAGACGGTGTTCCCATGGCGCGCTTGGGAGCGTCCGCCGCCTTGCGCCAGCGATGGAAATCGATCCGGGCCTCGAGCAGGCGCATGCGCGCCGCGCCCAGCCAGCCGAGCCGTGCGCGGTGCCGCTCGATCAGCGCGGCGACGCGCTCGCGCCCGCGGTCGTCGTCGAACGTCTTGCAGCCGGGTGCCAGGCGGAAATTGCCCCAGTGGCGCGGGACATAGCGCATCTGGACCTGCCGCGCGCAGTTCAGGATGAAGTCGAAGTCCATCGCGTAGTGGTCGTCGACGTCGTAGCCGCCGACAAGCTCGTGGACGGCGCGGTGGTAGAAGTAGGCGCTCGGATTGCAGGGGAACTGCGCGTAGGACCAGCCCAGGAGCAGGGCCTCCAGGCGCAGGTTCGTCGGCCGGTTCCAGAAGCGAAGCTCGCCGTGCTCGCCGACGACACGGCAATCGCCGACCACCATGCCTGGCCGCTTCATGGACTGCAACTGCTGCAGCGCCTCGGCGCAGGCGTGGGGCTCGTAGGCGTCGTCCACGTTGAGGACACCGATCGCCTCGCCGAGCGCCGCGGCGGAGCCCTTGTTCATCGCGTCGGACTGACCTCGATCCGGCCCCGGCAGCAGCCGCAGGCGGGGGTGCGAGCGACGCAACTCCTCGACCAGCGGCAGCGTGCCGTCCGTGGAACCGCCGTCGACCACGATGTGTTCGAGCACGCAACTGCCCTGGGCGGCGACGTTGTCCACGCAGGCACGGATGAAGCGTGCCGAGTTCAGGGTGGGCGTGATGACCGAGAGTCTCATGCGGTGTCGGGCGCCCGCGGCGCGGCAAGAGGCGGCAACCGGCATGCCGGCGCGCGCACGGCTTCAGGTCGCGGAAAGTCAGAAGCGACCATTCCCCGGTCCGATGACGTCACAGAGGGATCGGCTTGCGTGGCGGCCGCAACAGCGCGACGGCCAGGAGGCGCCAGCCGTCCTGCCGGGTCGGCAGCGCGCGGATCGCTTTCAGCCCGTACACCATCGCGGTCTGTCGGAACCCGGATCCGTAGGCCATCCAGCCGTACTGCAGCGCGAAGCGCAGGCGCGAGGTCGCGGTCCCGTCGGCGCGCCATTCGCGCGTCGCCTCGAACTGGCCGTCGCTGACCCGGCGGCGCGCCCAGGCGTCGACGCAGGCCCGCCGTGCCGCGTCGCGCTGACGTCCCTGCACCGAGCGGGCACTGATCGATGCCGCGTGCACGCGGTAGTGGATCAGCGGCTCAGGCAGGTTGGCGAGCGTTCCGAGCTCGCCCAGGCGCAGCCAGAGATCGAGATCCTCGGCCGGGAAATAGGCGGCCCGGTAGCCGCCCAGGCGCCGCAACGCGGCGGTGCGCAGCATGGCCGATGGATGCGAGATCGTCGAGTGCCCGCGCAGGGCCTGGCCCTGGATGGCGGCGTCGTCGCGTGGCGGCATGATCTGCGTGATGATTCGGCCCGCCTCGTCCATCATCCAGTAGCTGCTGCCCACGCAGACGGTGTCGGGATGCTGGCGCAGGTAGTCGACCTGACGCGCGAAGCGCCAGGGCGTGCAGAGATCGTCGGCGTCCATGCGTGCGATGAACTCGCCGCGTGCGGCCGCGACGAGCTCGTTCAGGCTCGGTACCAGGCCGCGGTTCTCGCGGTGGATGACGCGCACGCGCGCATCACTGCGGGCGAACTCGTCGGCGATTCTGCCGGTGTCGTCGACCGAGCCGTCGTCCAGGATCAGGCACTCGAAGTCCTCGAAGCTCTGGCCGAGCACGCTGTCGACGGCGGCACGGAAGAACGGGCAGCCGTTGCAGACAGGAATCAGCACGGAGACGGTGGGTGCTCCATCGCCACCCGGGGCGGATGTCCCCGTTCGGGCCGATGGAAGATGTGGTGTCGCAGCTGTCAATTGGAGACCCTCGATGCCGTTGGATTCGAACGTCGCACCGCTTGCCCGGTGCGGGGCTCGCCGGGCAATCGCAACGCCGCGTCGGTGTCGCCAAGTTGTCTGCGGACTATCACCAGGCTTTCAGGGCGCGCGAACGGCCGCGCTGCGTGGCTGCCGCGATCCATGCGCCGACGCATGCGGACAGACCGCCGCATGCGCCGTGTGGAGCGTGACTTCAGCCGGCAGCGCGCGAGTCGCCCCGGGGCGGCCAGCTCGTCACGCGTCGAGATCGGGTGCCGAACGCAACGACGACCCCGCGCAGTCGGCATGCCGCCTCCGCATGGGTTCGTGCGCGCCCGGCGACGCGACTGTTCGGCCGGCGAATGCTCGTGCGCAGCGCGCCCCGTTCAACGCCGATTCAGCGGGCCCACAGGCATCGCGACGCGAGCTGAATCCGCACTGAAACGACGCTGAGCGTCGCGGCCCTCGACAAGAGCGCGTCCGCGGCGTCGGAGACAGGAATTGCGGTCAACGCTGCTCACCCATGATGCGAGCGAAGGCGTGCATGACGCGCGCGGATCGCGCGGTCGAGCCAGCTCGGACCAGGGCGCGTCGAGCGGACGGCTCAACCTCGCTGGCCTTCCTCCTCGGCCAGCCGCGCCAGCAGGCCCGAGTGCCGCACCGTCGGCGTGGCGATGGCCTGTTCGAGCACGGGCGGGTCCGCCACGAGCGCGACGCCGCGGCGGGCGCGCGTGATGGCGGTGTAGAGCAGCTCGCGCGTCAGCACGCGGCTGCGCTGCTGCGGCAGCATCACCAGCACCGCGTCGAACTCCGAGCCCTGGGACTTGTGGACGGTCATCGCGAAGGCCGTCTCGTGGCGCGGCAGGCGCACCGGCGCGATGGCGCGGAAGCCGCCGGCGGCCGTGGCGTCGGGGAAGTGGACGAGCAGCTCGCCCTGCGCGTCGGGCAGCGCGATGCCGATGTCGCCGTTGAACAGCCCCAGCGCGTAGTCGTTGCGTGTGACCATGATCGGCCGCCCGGTGAACCAGTGCGCGCCGACCGCGAGCGGCACGCGCGCCGCATGCCGCACGTGCGCGGCCACCAGCGCATTGACGTGTTCCGCGCCGCGCGAGCCGCTGCGGGTCGCGCACAGGATCCGGAACCGGTTGAGCGCGTCGAACAGCGGCAGCGGATCGGGCACCGGCGCGGCCAGCGCGTCGCGCAACGCGTCGAGGTAGGCGCCGAAGCGCCGTGCGAGCCGCTCGACCGTCGACGACGCCAGCGCGTCGCCCGCATCCTCGTGAAACGACGCGGCGGCCGACTCGTCGGCGGGCAGCGCATCGAGTGCCGCCTGCACGTCGCCGCGACGGATCGCGAGCGACAGCCGCCCGATCGGCGAATCGAGACCGAAGCGGTAATTGCGTTCTAGCCACACCACGCAGTCCGCGAGCGGTGCCGCGGTGGACGTACCGGTGGACGCGGCTGCGGCTGCCGCTTCGCCGGCCAATGGCGATGCGGGCGCCGTCATCGATGCAAGTGCCGCATCGCCTGCGTCGAACGGCGGCAGCTCGACGGTGTCGAGCCATGCGAGTTCGTCGGCCTCGATCCAGGCGGGCGCATTGCCGTCTGGTGCGCCAGCATC
>DATCRO010000401.1:0-2187 GCA_036569025.1 Burkholderiaceae bacterium | reverse complement strand
ACACGGACGTCGACACCTCCGGCTACCAGTGGCAGGGCGTCGACTGGCACGCCCCCGGCGGCCTGTCGATCTCGCGCTCGGACTACACCGGCCAGTTCTCGAACCCGGGCGGCGGCTCCGCGTTCATCGAGACCGTGCTCGACTTCGATTCGCTGGCCAACGGCTCCGTATCGAACGGCGACTTCATCGCCGACGACGGCAGCACGCCGCGCGTGCAACTGGCCGCCAGCGGCCAGTCGCAGAGCTTCGCGCCAGGTGACGACGCCGCCCTGCATGCCGGCGTCGCCTGGCCTGCGACGCGCTGGGTCGACCACCACGACGGCACCGTCACCGACACCCTCACCGGCCTGACCTGGCTGCGCGACGCCGGCTGCCTCGCGCCGGCGGCGTGGGCCGGCGCCCTCGACGCCGTGAACCACCTGGCCGCAGGCGCCTGCGGCCTGTCCGACGGCTCGGCCGCCGGCCAGTGGCGCCTGCCCAACCAGTGGGAGCTGGAGAGCGTGGTCGACGAGTCGGCGGCCGCGCCCGCCATCGGCGCCGCGGCGCCGTTCGTCAACGTCGCCAACGCGGCGTACTGGACATCCACCAGCTACTACGGCGGCCAGGCCGGTTCGTCCAGCGCCTGGGCCATCCGGCTGGGCGACGGCCGCTACATCAACGACGGCATCGCCAATGCGAAGACGGCCGCCCTGGGCGTGTGGGCGGTCAAGGGCGACGGCAGCGGCGGCGCCGTCAGACTGCAGGCCACCGGCATGTACGTGCCCTACGCGGCGGGCGACGACGGCAGCCTGCGCACGGGCGTCGCGTTGCCCTTCCCGCGCCTGCGCGACAACGGCGACGGCACGCTCACCGACACCCTCACCGGCCTGGTCTGGCTCAAGCGCGCCAACTGCCTGGGCGGCGACTGGAGCAGCGCCGTCGCGGCCGTGCGCCGCCTCGCCTCGGGCCAGTGCGGCCTGACCGACGGCTCGGGCGCCGGCGCCTGGCGCATGCCCAATCGCAAGGAGATGGCCAGCCTGGCCGACCGCGCCCTGAACAACCAGGCCGACTTCTTCGGCACTTCCTGGACCAGCACCGAGGCCGGCATCGCCCCCTCGGCCGCCCCCTTCGACCAGTTCATCGCCTTCCAGTACTACTGGACGTCCAGCACCGATGCCACCGACACCACCGAGGCCTGGACGGTGTTCAGCTGCGACTTCGGCATCTACGACACCGCCAAGAGCGCCACGGGCTACACGCTGGCCGTGCGCGACTGAAGCGGCCCGGACGGACTTCTGGAGGGCATCCCCTAAGTTTTATGTTGCACTGCAGCATGGTTGCAATACAATTGCTGCACTGCACCATTCAACCGGAGACCCACCATGACCACCGCTTTCGCCTTCCCGTCCTTCCCCGCTTTCCAAGGTAGCGAGAAGTTCTCGCCCGAAGCGATCCAGGCCAGCCTGCGCCCGGTCATGGAACAGGCGCAAGCCTGGGCCGACCTCGGCAAGAAGCACTTCGACGAGACCCGCGCCGCCACCGAAGCCGCGCTGAAGTCGTTCACCGGCGTGAAGGACCCGCAGGCCGCCATCGACGTCCTGAAGGCCAACGCGCAACAAGGCCTCGTGCTGGCCGGCGAGCAGCTGCGCGCCTCCGCCGAACTGGGCGTCTCGCAGTTCCACGCCACCGTGGATGCCGCCGCCGCCAAGCTGCCGCAAGCCGACGCGTTCGCGCCGGTCGCCAAGGGCCTGAAGGCCGGCGTGGACGCCGCGCACAACTCGCTGTCGTCGGTCCTCGACCAGGTCGCCCCGGTCGCCAAGAAGACCTCGCGCCGCGCCTGATCCTCGCGCTCCCCAGGACGCCCTCCCCGCTTCGGCGGCGAGGGCGTTTCTCATTCTGGTGCCGCGTCTCGGGTCGCCACGGGGTCGGTCGCCACGGGGTCAGGTCTTGAAAGTTGCGCGACGAAGATTCGGCGATATCGGAGAAGTCGCCGCGCAACTTTCAAGACCTGACCCCGTGGCGACCCCGCAGCCGGAAACGTGTCGTGAAGCCGAGGAACTGCATCGAGCGTGCACCCGGGCGGCGCGCCTTCGCGAGCGCCTCGGAAGTTCAGGATCGCGACGCCGCGGTTCATGTAGCAGGCATGCGCGTGAAGCGCGGGCGCGGGCCCGCGCAGGCGGCGGATCAGAACAGGTAGCCGCTCAGTGC
>DATCRO010000400.1:0-2965 GCA_036569025.1 Burkholderiaceae bacterium | reverse complement strand
TCTGGTTGGCCAGCTGCGGGTCGCCCCCGGACGCGTCGACGCGCGTGATCACGACGCCCGCGGCAATCGACACCAGCAGCGACGGGATCTGCGAAACCATGCCGTCGCCCACCGTGAGGATCGCGTAGCGGTGCACCGCGTCGCCCACGCTCATGTCCTTCATCAGCACGCCGATCGCCAGGCCGGCGAGGATGTTGACGAGCGCGACGATGATGCTGGCCACGGCGTCGCCCTTGACGAACTTCATCGCGCCGTCCATCGCGCCGTGCAGCGCGCTCTCCTGCTCGAGCGCTTGCCGCCGGCGCTGCGCCTCGGCCGACGACATCGCGCCGGCCCGCACGTCGGCGTCGATGCTCATCTGCTTTCCAGGCATGGCGTCCAGCGCGAAGCGCGCCGCGACCTCGGCCACGCGCTCCGAGCCCTTGGCGATCACGACGAACTGCACGATCGCGATGATCAGGAACACGACGCCGCCAACGACGACGTTGTTGCCGACGATGAGCTTGCCGAAGGTATCGATGATGTGGCCGGCGTTGGCGTGCAGCAGGATCAGCTTGGTCGACGCGATGTTGAGCGCGAGTCGGAACAGCGTGGTGAACAGCAGCAGCGAAGGAAAGGTCGACAGCGACGAGGCCGACGGCACGTACATCGCCACGATGAGCAGCACGAGGCTGGCCGCGAGGTTGGTGGCGATCAGGAGGTCCAGCAGCGCCGTCGGCAGCGGCAGCACGAACAGCACGACGATGAGCACGAGCAGCGCCGCGAGCACGAGGTCGTTGTTGCGGCCGCCACGGCGTGGCCCGTCGCCGCCGAATGCGGCCGGAGCGGCGTTGCGTCCCTTTGTCGTCATATACATGTACCGGTATGCGCGGATGGCTTGAGGCCACTCTAGGTTCGGCACTCGAGCCCGGCAACAACGAGAGCTCGTAGTCATGCCTGACGGGCATGCGCGCCGTCGCCGCGCGCATACCTACGATTCTTCGTACTTTCCAGCAGCCACCCTGCTTGGCTACCCTCACGGCAGCGCGACCAGCCCGTCGCACGACAACCCGCCAGAACACGCCGTGAACCTCGCCGACCCGCCCTCCGACCGACTGACGCCATCACCCGATCGCGCCCCGGTCGCCGAGCTCGGGAACGCGCCCGCGCTGCCCCGCCTGGACGCCGCGCTCGCGCGCGCCTTCAACCGCCTGCACGACCGCCGCGCCGCACCCATCACCTTGAACGTGGGGGGGGCGGATCGGGTACTGCAGTGGGTATACGACGACAGCGGCACGCTGCCGCCGCTGGACACGCATCGGTTCCGCATCGGCCCGCACGACGGCCGCATCGGCGTCGACCAGCCCGCCCTGGCCGCGCTGTTGGGCGAGGCGCGGCCCGACCGCATCCCGCGCCCGCTGCGCGCCGTGCTGCTTGCCGACGCGCTCGCGGCGTGCGCGGACGCACTGGCGCGCGCGACACGGCTCCACTTCGAATGGCAACCCGGCGACGCGACCGGGCCGGCGTTCGACGCCAGCGCCGCGCTGCGCTTTCGCGTCGACGGCACGGGCTGGTCCGGCGCGCTGCAGTTCGACGCGCCGGGCGCCCTCGACGCGCTCGCGCCCGGCCTCGTCGCGGCGGCACCGTCCAGGCGGTCCACCACGAACGACGCGCTGGCCGCGCTGCGCCTGCCGCTGCGCTTTCACATCGGCCGCACGCGCCTGCGCCTGGCGGAGGTGCGCGGCATCGTGCCGGGTGACATCGTCGCCATCGAGGAATGGCGCGCGGCCGGCGCCGCCGTCGTCGTCGAGTCCACGCCCGGCGGCCAGGCCGGACCCCGCTTCACCGCGCTGGCCGAAGGCTCGCGCATCACGATCCAGCAAACGAGGGAACAGACCATGAACCGTCCCGCGGACCCGCCGCCCGCCGCCACCGCGCCGCAGGCCCCCGAGCTCGCCGTCGACCGCCTCGACGCGATCGAGATGACGCTGCGCTTCGAGGTCGGCGAACTCGCGATCAGCCTCGGCGAGCTGCGCAACGTGCGCGCCGGCCACGTGTTCGAGCTCGGCCAGCCGCTCAACCGCGGGCCCGTTCGCATCGTGGCGCACGGCAACCTGCTGGGCAAGGGCACGCTGGTGGCCGTCGGCGACCGGCTGGGCGTGCGCGTCAGCGAATTCGCGCCGGGCGACCTGTGACGGCCGCGCCCTCGCCGCGGAGGCCGGCGCCGTGAACGGCAGCCTGCCCGATCCGCTGACCCTCGTCGCCCTGATCGTCGCGTTCGGCCTCGCGCCGTTCGCCGCGCTGATGGTGACCTGCTACACCAAGCTGGTGATCGTCTTCGGCCTGCTGCGCACCGCGCTCGGGCTGCAGCAGACGCCGCCCAACATGGTGCTCAACGGCATCGCCATCATCCTGTCGGTCTACATCATGGCGCCGATCGGCATGGACGTGGCCGACGCGCTGCGCAACCACAGCTTCGGCCAGAAGGGCGAGGCGGTGTCCGACATCATGGCCGTCGCGGACGCCGCCAAGCAGCCGCTGAAGGACTTCCTGCAGAAGCACACGCACGAGCGCGAGCGCCGCTTCTTCATGGACTCGGCCACCAGCGTGTGGCCCAAGGCGCGCGCGCAGGCGCTGCGCTCGGACGACTTCATCGTGCTCGTGCCCAGCTTCACGCTCAGCGAGCTCACACGCGCGTTCCAGATCGGCTTCATCATCTACATGGTGTTCGTCGTCGTCGACCTGATCGTCGCGACCATCCTGCTCGCGCTGGGCATGTCGATGATCTCGCCGACGACGATCTCGCTGCCGTTCAAGCTGCTGCTGTTCGTGATGCTGGACGGCTGGGCACGGCTGATCCACGGGCTGGTGCTGTCGTATCGCTGATCTATGTGCCGGCCTGCCGGGAGGCATCCGGACCCGCCGCCTCGTCGACGGCATCCGACGGCGCCGCCAGCAGCGCCTGCAGCCCGGCCTCGTCTAGGAC
>DATCRO010000399.1:0-13289 GCA_036569025.1 Burkholderiaceae bacterium | reverse complement strand
CCACAGCAGCTCGCCACGCGCGACCGCCTGCTGTTCTCGGGCCTGAACGAGACGCTCGCGCGTGGCGAGCTGCTGTGGCTGCGCGGGGGCAACGGGCGCGGCAAGACGAGCCTGCTGCGGCTGGTGGCCGGGCTGTCGCCGCCCGAGCACGGCCAGGTGCTCTGGGATGGCGTGCCCACGCGGGGCAACGAGCATTTCGACCGCGCGCTGGTCTACATCGCCCACGCCAATGCGCTCAAGGACGACCTGACGGCCACCGAGTCGCTGGCCTTCCTCGCCCGCGTGCACGGGCGGGACGCCGGCGCGGGCGCGCTGCGCGCCGCGCTTGCACGCCTGGGCCTGGCCGGGCGCGAGCGCACCCCCGTGCGCAGCCTGTCGCAGGGCCTGCGGCGGCGCGTCGCGCTCGCCCGGCTGGCGCTCGAGTCCGGGCCCTCGCTGTGGGTGCTCGACGAGCCCTTCGACGCGCTCGACGTCGCCGGCACGGCCACGCTCCACGCGCTGCTCGCCGCGCACCGCGCCCGCGGCGGCAGCGTGCTGCTGACCAGCCACCACCTGCACCTGGACGCGCAGACCGCGAGCGCGGGCTTTCGCGTGCTCGACCTCGACCTGCTGCCGCGCGAGGGCGCCGCCGCATGAGCACGCGCCCGTCAACCCGCCCGCAGGCCGGGCGCCGGGCCGCCCCAAGCCGGTCCGCGGTCCCCTCGGCGGACGCAGCGCCCCACCCGGCGCCGGAGGGGCTCCATTGAACGGCGCCGTCTTCCTGGCCGTCTACCAGCGCGACCTGCGCCTGGCCTGGCGCCGCCGCACCGAGGCGCTGCTGCCGGTGGCGTTCTTCCTCGTCGCGGCCAGCCTGTTCCCGCTGGGCGTCGGACCCGATCCGCAGGTGCTCAAACTGATCGCGCCGGGCGTCGTGTGGGTGTGCGCGCTGCTGGCGGCGATGCTGTCGATGCCGCCGCTGTACGCCGCCGACCACGCCGACGGCTCGCTCGAGCAGCTGCTGCTGGCGCCCGGCGCGGGCGTCGCGGTGGCCGCGGCCAAGGCCGCCGGGCACTGGACGATCAGCGGCGCGCCGCTGGTCGTCGGCGCCCCGCTGCTGGGCCTGCTGCTGGGCCTGCCGGCCGAGGAACTTCCGGTGCTGTTCGTGTCTCTTTCCCTGGGGACGCCGATCCTGAGCCTGCTGGGCGGGGTGGGCGCGGCGCTGACGCTGGGCCTGCGCTCGGCCGGCATGCTGATCGTGCTGATCGTGCTGCCGCTGGCCATCCCGGCGCTGATCTTCGGCGCCGGCGCGGCGGCGGCGGTCGATGCCGGGCAGTCGCCGTCGCCGCACCTGTCGCTCCTGGGCGCGCTGCTGATCGCCTGCCTGGTGGGGGCGCCGCCGGCCACCGCCGCGGCGCTGCGCATCGCGGTGGAATGACCCCTGGGGGCCCGTGCCATGACATCTCGCAACACGACTCGCGCCGACAACGGGACAATGCACACGTGAACACGTCCGCCGCCACCGCCGCCGTCCGCCCCCGCCTGACCTGGTTCACGTTCGCGTCGCCGGCCAATTTCTACCGGCTGGCGGGCGTGCTGGGGCCACTGTGCGGCGCCGTCGCGGCCGCGTTCGCCCTGGCCGGCCTGTGGATGGGGTTCTTCGTCGCGCCCACCGACGCGGTCCAGGGCGAGGTCTACCGCATCATCTTCATCCACGTGCCCGCGGCCTGGCTGTCGATGGTGCTGTACGTGGCGATGGCCTTCTGGGCGGCGATCGGCTGGTTCCTGAACGCGCGCATGGCCTTCATCTTCGCCCGTGCGATCGCGCCCACCGGCGCGCTGTTCACGCTGCTGGCGCTGTGGACGGGCTCGCTGTGGGGCCGTCCCACCTGGGGCACGTGGTGGGTGTGGGACGCGCGGCTCACGTCCGAGCTGATCCTGCTGTTCCTCTACCTCGGCTACATGGCGCTGGTGGCCGCGATCGACGACGTGCGCCGCGCCGACAAGGCCGGCGCGCTGCTGGCCATCGTGGGGGTGGTCAACGTGCCCATCATCTATTTCTCGGTCGTCTGGTGGAACACGCTGCACCAGGGCTCGAGCCTGACGATGGGCAAGGAGCAGCACATGGCCTCGAGCATGCTCCTGGCGATGCTGCTGATGACGCTCGCCTGCTGGGCCTACGCGTTCGCGGTGGTGTTCGCCCGGGCACGGGCGATCGTGCTGGAGCGCGAGGGCGACAACGCCTGGGCGCGGGCCCTGGTCGCCGCAAGGACTCAAGGATGACCACGATGCAGTGGCACTCGCTTTCCGAATTCATCGACATGGGCGGCCGCGGCGGCTTCGTGTGGGGCGCCTACGGCACGATGGCCGTCCTGATGCTCGTCGAGCCGCTGCTCGCGCGCCGGCGCCATCGCGCGGCGCGCACGGCGATCGCCGAGCGCATGGCCGACGAGGAAGCCGCGCGCGCGGCCGCGGCGGGAGACCGGCCATGACCCCGCGCCAGAAACGCGCGACGATCATCGTCGGCATCCTCGCGGCCGTGGGCGTGGCCACGGCGCTGGTGCTCAACGCGTTCAATTCCAACCTGGTGTTCTTCTATTCGCCGTCGCAGGTGGCCAACCACGAGGCGCCCGAGGGTCGCCCGTTCCGCGTCGGCGGCATGGTGACGGTGGGCAGCGTCAAGCGCGAGGGCGTCGACGTGCAGTTCACCGTCACCGACCTCGTCAAGTCGATGCAGGTGCACTATCGCGGACCGCTGCCCGACCTGTTCAAGGAAGGCAAGGGCGTCGTCGCGCAGGGCAAGCTCGGCCCGGACGGCGTCTTCACGGCGCAGGAAGTGCTGGCCAAGCACGACGAGAACTACATGCCGCCCGAGGCGGCGGCGGCGCTGAAGAAGGCCGCCGAGCATGGCGGCACGATGAAGACGGAGAGACATCAATGATCCCGGAACTGGGCCAGATCGCGCTGCTGATCGCGCTGGCGGTGGCGCTGATCCTGGGCACGCTGCCGCTCGTCGGGGCCGCGCGCGGCCGGGCCGACTGGATGGCGCTCGCGCGTCCCGCGGCGCGCGCGCATGGGCTGCTGGTGGGCGTGGCGTTCGCGTGCCTCGTGTCGAGCTTCGTGCGCGACGACTTCTCGGTGCTGTACGTCGCCAGCAACTCCAACAGCGCGCTGCCGCTGTTCTACCGCGTGGCCGGCGTGTGGGGCGGCCACGAGGGCTCGCTGCTGCTGTGGCTGACGATGCTGAGCGTGTGGATGCTGGCCGTCGCGCAGTGGAGCAGCAAGCTGCCGCCGCCGTTCGTGGCGCGCGTGCTGGGCATCATGGGATTGGTGTCGATCGGCTTCATCCTGTTCATGCTGACCACGTCCAACCCGTTCGACCGCCTCGTGCCGGTGCCCATGGACGGCAACGACCTGAACCCGCTGCTGCAGGATCCGGGCATGGTGAGCCACCCGCCGATGCTCTACATGGGCTACGTCGGCTTCTCGGTGGCCTTCGCGTTCGCGGTCGCCGCCCTGATCGAAGGCAAGCTCGACGCCACCTGGGCGCGCTGGACGCGCCCGTGGACGACGGCCGCCTGGTCGTGCCTGACGATCGGCATCATGCTGGGCAGCGCCTGGGCCTACTACGAGCTGGGCTGGGGCGGCTGGTGGTTCTGGGACCCGGTGGAGAACGCGTCGTTCATGCCGTGGCTGGCCGGCACGGCGCTGATCCACTCGCTGGCCGTCACCGAGAAGCGCGGCGCCTTCAAGTCGTGGACCGTGCTGCTCGCGCTGCTGGCCTTCACGCTCTCGCTGCTGGGCACCTTCATCGTGCGCTCGGGCGTGCTGTCGTCGGTGCACGCGTTCGCCACCGATCCGAAGCGCGGCCTGTTCATCCTCGTGTTCCTGGGCATCGTCGTGGGCGGCGCACTGACGCTTTACGCCTGGCGCGCGCCGAAGGTGGGCCTGGGCGCGCGCTTCTCGCTGGTCTCGCGCGAGTCCATGCTGCTGGGCAACAACATGCTGTTCGTCGTGACCTGCGCCTCGGTGCTGCTGGGCACGATGTACCCGCTGCTGCTCGATGCGCTGGGCATGGGCAAGATCTCGGTGGGCGCGCCGTACTTCGAGGCCGTCTTCCTGCCGCTGATGGTGGTGGTCGTCGTGCTGCTGGGCATCGGGCCGCTGGCGCGCTGGAAGGAAGCCTCGCTGCCGTCGCTGCTGCATCGCCTGCGCTTCGCGGCGCTCGCCACGGTGCTGGGCGCACTCGGCACGTCGTGGGTCGCGGGCCGGCTGTCGCTCGTGGCGATGCTGGGCATCGCGATGACGTACTGGATCGCGGCGTCGATCGTCGTCGACATCATCGAGCGCCTGCGCTCGTCCGGCGGGGCCAGCCTGTCGATCTTCGAGCGCGTGCGCCAGTGGCCGCGCTCGCTGACGGGCATGTGGCTCGCGCACCTGGGCGTGGCCGTGTTCGCGTTCGGCGTGAGCATGGTGCGCACCTACGAGGTCGAGGAAGACCTGACAATGACGGTCGGCGCCAGCGCCACCGTCGGCGGCTACGAGTTCCGGTTCGCCGACCTGCACGAGGTGCACGGCCCCAACTACGAGGCCATCGAGGCGGACATGCCCGTCACGCGTGGCGGCAGCGAGGTGACGGTGCTGCATCCGCAGAAGCGCGTCTACCGCGTCCAGCGCACGCCCACCACCGAGGCCGCGATCCAGCCCGGCATCACGCGCGACCTGTACGTGTCGCTCGGCGAGGCCGTTCAGGGCAACAACACGTGGACGCTGCGCGTGCACGTCAAGCCCTTCGTCGACTGGATCTGGGGCGGCTGCCTGCTGATGGCGCTCGGCGGCATCGTGGCCGTCAGCGATCGCCGCTACCGCCTGCGCCAGCGCCAGGCGGTGGCCGAGGACGCCGCCATCGCCGCGCCGCCCACGGCGTTCGCGCAGCCCGTGGTGCCGCAGGCCATGGCCGCGCCGAACCTGGGACGCTCGGAATGAAGGCGCTGAAGTTCCTGATCCCGCTCGCGATCTTCGCGGTGCTGGTCGCCTTCTTCGCGAAGGGCCTGCACCTGGACCCGCGCGAGGTGCCGTCGCCGCTCATCGGCAAGCCCGCGCCCGAGTTCGCCCTGACGCAGCTGGACAAGCCCGGGCAGACCATCCGCCGCGCCGACATGCTGGGCAAGGTGTGGATGCTCAACGTGTGGGCCTCGTGGTGCGAGGCCTGCCGCGACGAGCACCCGTATCTCGTCGAGTTCGCCAAGCTCAAGGCGCTGCCGATCTACGGGCTCGACTACAAGGACCAGCGCGAGCCGGCCCAGGCCTGGCTGGCCGAGCGCGGGAACCCGTACGACGCCTCGCTGTTCGACGCCAGCGGCCGCGTGGGCATCGACTTCGGCGTCTACGGCGTGCCCGAGACCTTCATCATCGACAAGCAGGGCGTGATCCGCTTCAAGCAGATCGGCGCGCTGACGCCCGAGGTGCTGCAGGCGCAGGTGCTGCCGCTGCTGAGGAAGCTCAATGGCTGACGTCCGCCGCCTGCTCGCCGCGCTGCTGGTCGCCACGGCCGCGGCGGTCGCCTCCGCCGCCGAGGCGCCGGCGTCCGCGCCGTCGGCCGCCGACGCTGCCTCCGAGGCCGCGTCCGCTCCGGCCACGGTGAAGTTCGAGGCGCCCACGGCCCGGCTGACCGCCGCCGACCCGGCGCTCGAGGCGCGCATGCTGGCCATCACCGGCGAGCTGCGCTGCCTGGTCTGCCAGAACCAGACGATCGCCGACTCGCACGCCGACCTGGCCGTCGACCTGCGCCAGGAAGTTCGCGAGATGCTGCAGAAGGGCCAGACGCCCGAGCAGATCCGCAAGTACATGACCGACCGCTACGGCGACTTCGTGCTGTACCGGCCACCGCTCAAGGCCAGCACCGCGGTGCTGTGGCTGGCGCCGGGCGTGTTGCTGGCGATCGCGCTGCTGGCGCTGGTCGTCGTGATCCGCAAGCGCGCGCGGCTGGCCGACGACCAGTTCGAACCCGACCCGATGCTCGACGACGGCACCGAGGCCGTCGACGCGGCGCCCCGTCCTGGAAGCCTCGCATGACGCTGTTCGTGATCCTGTCCCTGGTGCTGGCCGCGGCCACGCTGGCCATCCTGGCCTGGCGCGGCGCGCCGGTCGCGCACGTCACCGACCCGGCCACCGCTGCCACGGCCGTGATGCGGCCCACGCGCGGGCTGGTCGTGATGCTGGGCGCGCTCATCGCCGTCGTGGCCATCGGCGGCTACGCCTGGATCGGCTCGCCCAGGTTGCTGGCGCTCACGCCCGACGCGCCGGCCGGCCCCGGTCCCGCGATGGACGCGCAGGCCGACGTGCTGCAGGCGCGCGCCGAGGCGCATCCCGACGATGCCGCGGGCTGGATGCAGGCCGCCCGCATGCACGCCATGCTCAACCACGGCGCCGCGGCGGTGGCGGACTACCGCAAGGTCGCCGCGCTGCGCCCCAACGACCCGAACGTGCTGGCCGACCTGGCCGACATGCTGGCCGCCACCGGCACCGGCAGCCTCGAGGGCGAGCCGATCCAGCTCGTCGATCGCGCGCTGGCGATCGATCCGAACCACGTGAAGGCGCTGGCGCTCAAGGGCAGCTACGCGATGACGCAGCGCGACTTCCGCACGGCACTTGGCGCGTGGAACCAGGCGCTGAAGGTGGCCCAGCCGGGCGACCCGATCGCGCAGTTCCTGCGCCAGCAGATGGACGCGATGCGCGAGATGGCGCAGCGCGCGGCCGCCGGGGCGTCGGCGCCGGCGAAGTAGTCGGTCGAGGTGGATCCTGCGACTGCGCGCAGGATGACACCTGGCTTGCGAGCATCGCCCGAAGTCCCCGACGCCGTCATCCGGCGCGGAGCGAAGCGCAGTCGCAGGATCCACCTCGGCGAGCCGGCCCAGCCGGCGGAACAGGCCCCCTGCGCGCACGATCCGCCAACTAAATGGGATTTGTGCACAAATGCGCGAAACCGCGTCCTCGACGTTGCTTTTGTACACAACTGAGGCCGGGACCCTCCTAACAGAACGTTCAGTTACCGATTACCCGCCACGCGATACAGCGTGACGAAAAATACGGAACTTTTTCACGCTTGGTCGAAGCGCTTCACTGCGAAGATGCGCCCAAAGCGGAAAACCGTGCAAACGGCGTGCCCGCCATCGCCGTCCGACCGGGGCGGCACCACCGACCCAACGACAACGAATCGACCGACTCAGGATTCCCCGGACCACGCCAGGTCCGAGGAAGCGTCCATGACCAGCCTCCACCCGCCCGCCATCGCCAGCGCGCCGCCGATGTCCGTTCCCGGATCGATCGGCGCGGGCTGGTATCGCCGCGAGGAAGCCATCATGGGCACGTCGATCGAGGTCGAGCTGCTGGCCCGCGACCGCGCGGAGGCCGAGCTGGCCATCGGCGCCGTCATGGCCGAGATGCACCGCATCGACGCGACGATGAGCCCGCACAAGGTCACGTCGGAGCTGTCGATCCTGAATGCGCACGCGGCCGACAACCCGATCACCGTGAGCGAGGGCCTGTTCGGCCTGCTCGCCCGCGCGCTGGCGTTCTCCGAGCTGTCGGGCGGCGCGTTCGACATCACCTTCGCCAGCGCCGGCCAGCTCTACGACTACCGCGCCGGCACCGGCCCCGACGACCAGGAGCTCGCGCGCGCGCTGCCGCTGATCGACTGGCGCCACGTGCTGCTGGACCCGGCCGACCGCAGCGTGCGCTTCGCGCGCCAGGGCGTGCGCATCGACCTGGGCGGCTTCGCCAAGGGCCACGCGGTCGACAACTCGATCGCCATCCTGCGCCGCCTGGGCATCCGCCACGCGATGGTGGCCGCCGGCGGCGACAGCCACGTCATGGGCGCGCGCGGCGACCGCCCCTGGACGGTGGCCATCCGCGACCCGCGCCAGGAAGGCGCCGTCGTCGCGCTGCTGCCGCTGGAGGACGTCTCGATCTCCACCTCCGGCGACTACGAGCGCTTCTACGAGCGCGACGGCGTCCGCTGCCACCACCTGCTCGACCCGCGCACCGGCCGCTCGCCGAGCGCCGTGCGCAGCGTGACCATCATCGCCGACGACGGCCTGACCACCGAAGCCTTCTCCAAGACGGTGTTCGTGCTGGGCGTCGAACAAGGATTGCGCTTCGTCGAGGCCCACGCGGGCGTCGACGCGGTGATCGTGGATGCGCACGGCACGCTGCACTACTCGGCGGGCCTGCAAGGCTGAAGAACCCAGGCTGACAAGACAAGAACTGCAAGGAAAGAGGCAACTCATGAAACTGCCCATCTCGTTCACCACACGCACCCTGCTGGGTGGCGCGAGCGCGCTGGCCGGGGCCGGCGTGCTGTCGCTCGCGGCCTGCGGCGGCGGCTCCAAGACGGAGTCCAACACCGTCACGGTGCAGGGCGACGTGCCCATCGTGTACGCCAAGCGCGTCAACACGATCGGCCTGAACCCCACCAACGGCGCGCCCACCGCGCCGGGCGGCGACCTGATGATCCGCGAGAAGTCCTCGCCCAGCGCGCCCGAGCACAACATCACCGCGCAGTTCACGATGGGCAAGGGCGACGCCGCCACGCCCGAGGTGTCGTGGGACGGCAAGAAGATCCTGTTCTCGATGCGCTGCCCGGCCGACAACGCCGTGCAGATCGGCGGCGCCGCGGCCTGCACCGGCCACTGGAACGTCTGGGAATACGACATGACCACGGGCGGCCTGACCGGCGGCACGTTCCGCCGCATCACGTCGTCCACCGCCGACGACGACATCCACCCGGTCTACCTGCCGGCCGGCCAGGGCATCGTCTTCTCGTCGAACCGCCAGACCGAGTCCAAGGCCAACCAGGCGCTCGGCCACAGCTATTACGCGCTCGACGAGTACGAGCGCGAGCGGGTGTTCAACCTGCACACGATGGCGATGGACGGCAGCAACATCACGCAGATCTCGTTCAACCAGAGCCACGACCGCAACCCGACGATCCGCCCGAACGGCCAGATCATGTTCTCGCGCTGGGACCACGTCGGCGGCCGCAACCACTTCAAGGTGTTCACGGTCAACCCGGACGGCACCGACATGTTCGTGCTGTACGGCGCGCACAGCGACGGCAACAGCTTCCTGCATCCGCGCGACATGGATCCCAAGGGCAAGTACGCCGGCTTCCTCACGTCGGACCTGATGCCGCTGCAGCGCACGCATGAGGGCGGCGCGCTGATGCTGATCGACGCGGCCAACTACTCCGAGCAGAACACGCCGGCCAAGAAGTCGGTCGCCGCCGCCGGCGGCCAGCAGCAGGCCACCACGCAGACGGTCAACATCGACCGCGGCGTCTCGATGTACGGCCGCTTCACCGGCCCGTACCCGCTGTGGGACGGCACCGACCGCGTGCTGGTGTCGTACCGCCCGTGCGAGGTCACCAAGAACGGCACGGTCGTCCCCTGCTCGACGCTGACCGCCGACGAGCTCGCCAAGCTGGGGGACATGAACCGCCCGCTGGCCGAGAGCCAGGCCGACCCGGTGCAGGACAACGTCCCGCCGCCGTACGCCATCTACATGTTCAACCCGGCCAACCAGTCGATGCTGCCGGTGGCCACGCCGCCGGCCGGCTTCATGTACGTCGACGCCGTCGCCATCCAGGCGCGCACGGAGCCGACCACCGTCGCCGCCGCGCCGCTGGACGAGACGCTCGCGTCGCAGAAGATGGGCACGCTCGACGTGCGCAGCGTCTACGACACCGACGGCCTCGGCCGCATGGGCGAAGGCATGCTGACCGCCGCCGACGCCAACGCCGGCTGCACGGGCCCGCTGATCCCGCAGACCGCGCCGATCGACGTCAACGACACCCGCGCCAGCGTGGCCGACATCAACAAGATGAAGGACCCGGCCAACGCCGCCTACAACTGCGCGCCGGCCCGCTTCATCCGCGCGGTGCGCGCCGTGGCGCCGCCGACCAGCATGATGAAGATGCGCAGCTCGCTGGGCGAGACCGACTTCGAGGCGCAGCAGGTACTCGGCTACGCGCCGATCGAACCGGACGGCTCGTTCAAGCTGAACGTCCCGGCGGACACCCCGATCGCGCTGGCCGTGGTCGACTCGCAGGGCCGCGCCTTCCAGACGCACACCAACTGGATCCAGGTACGTCCGGGCGAACGCCGCACCTGCGACGGCTGCCACAGCCCGCGCCGCGGCGCCCCGATCAACTCGGGCGCGACCGTCAACACGGTGCCCGCCGCGATCCTGGCCGCCATGGCCAACGCGCACCAGTCCGGCGAGACGATGGCCGACACGCGCGTGCGCCTCGACCCGACCGCCGCGCAGCTCAAGCCCGACATGGTGTCCACCGACATCTGGGCCGACACGACCAAGGCCGGCGTCACCGCCCGCCCGGCCGTCGCGCTGCGCTACACCGGCAACCCGAACCCGTCGGACGACCTGGTCACCCCGGTGCCCGTCAACGGCGTCATCAACTACCCGACGCACATCCAGCCGCTGTGGACGCGTGACCGCGGCGCCAACACCTGCACGTCGTGCCACAACGTGTCCGACCACACGGACCTGAGCGGCACCATCGGCGGCGACGGCCGCGTGGTGTCGTACGACCGCCTGATGATCGGCGATCCGCTGCTCGACTCCTCGGGCCGCCCGGTGATCACCTTCGACGACGGCGTGCCGATGCTGGAGCACCAGCCCGCGCTCGTGAACACCGCCGCCAGCGAAGGCGAGGCGATGGGCCTGGCGCGCAAGAGCCGCCTGATGGAGATCCTCTCGGGCCAGTCGCTGATGTCCGACGCCGCCGCCAAGGCCTCGCACCCGAACCCGCCGGCCAGCGCGCCGGATCACTCCAAGATGCTCAACGCCGCCGAGAAGCGCCTGCTGGCCGAATGGATCGACACCGGCGGCAAGTACTACAACGACCCGTTCGACCCGACCAGCGGCACGCGCATGGTGCCCACGCTGGACGAGGACTCGTTCATCGCCTCGGTCTACCCGATCCTGGAGAGCACCTGCGCCGGCTGCCACCAGGCCCGCGGCTCCGACAACCAGCCCACCGGCGCCACGTCGTTCACGAACAACCGCTACGTGCTGACCGGCGACCCGGACGGTGACTGGGGCGTGACGATGACGATGGTCAACGACGTCTGCCATCCGCCCACCAGCTACCTGCTGGCGCGTCCGTCGACGATCCCGCACCCGCAGGCGGCGACCACCCAGACCGCTGCGGTACTGCCCGCCAACGGCACGAACTATGCGACCATCGCCAACTGGATCGCGGCAGGTTGCATGAATCCATGAAGATGCAGAAGCAGAAAACGAGGGTGGCATCCTGCGGCTTCGCGCAGGACGACATGGGAGCGGGGCGCGCCGCGGCGCGCGCGCCCTCCCGGCGCCGCGCGCGCCTCCGCCGCGCGGCCCTGGGCGCCCTCGCGGCCGGCGGGCTGCTCGCCGGCTGCGGCGGTGGCGGCGATCCCCTGAGCAACCCCGGCAACGTCCAGAACCCCTCGACGACCGGCGGCGCCACGCTCGCCTTTCCTTATTTCCAGAAGTGCATCTTCCCGATCTTCCTCAAGCAGCTGCCCATCACGCAGAATGGCGTCACCTCGACGAACACCTGCGCGGGCGCCGGCTGCCATGACAGCAACACGGGTACCGGCGGCGCCTTGCGCGTGATCGTCGCGGCCACGCCGATCGCGGATGCGGATGTCGCAGCCGCGGCGACGGACTCCGCCATGGCCACCACGATCCGCGCATCCGACATGTACAAGAACTTCTATTCGGCGCAAGGCACGACCGTGTTCGGCAGCCCGATCCAGAGCCGCCTGTTCGACAAGCCGCTGGTGCTGAACGTGCTGCATGGCGGCGGCCGCATCTTCACGAGCCAGGACGACCCGAACGCCAAGCTGATCGACTACTGGATCAGCCACCCCGTGCCCGCGGGCCAGGACGAGTTCAGCACGTCCAGCTACAGCATGTTCACCCCGGCGGATCCGGCGACGGGTACGTGCAACACGCAATGAGCCCGCCCGGCCGCCCGAAGGGCGAATGCCCCCGCTCGGCGGGGCGGCGCGGAGCGCCAGGGGTGCAGGCGATTCGCGGCGTGCGCGCCGTTTCGACCTCGTCCACCGCGCTGCAACGCGCCGTGGTGTTGCTGGCCTTCGCGCTCGCAGGCGCCGGCACGCGCGCGGCCGACGCGCCCGCGCCTGCGGACGCCGCCTCCGCGCCGCAGGCCGCTGCCGTGCCGGGCGATGCCGCCTCCGCGCCGGCCGCAGTCGACGACCGCCCCCGCACGGCCACCGTGCCGGTGCCCGGCTCGACGCAGACCGTGGAGATCCCCGCGCCGGTGACCACCGGCTCGCCGCCCACGGTGCCCGTGGCCGACAGCGTGCCCGGCGGCGACAAGCGCGAGCGCGTGCAGGTCACCGATCCGTACATCGAGCTGCACACCTTCGCCGGCCGCGGCTACCCGGTCTTCTACGTCGCCGCCCGCGGCGAGTGGATCTCGATCGAGCTGCGGCACACCGACTGGTACAAGGTGCGCACCGCCACCGGCAAGGTCGGCTGGGTCACGCGCCAGCAGCTGCAGTCGACTCTGGCCGAGGGCGGCCTGCCCAACGACTTCGGCGACGTCAAGTACGACGACTACCTCGCCCGCCGCGTGGAGCTGGGCGCCGGCTACGGCCGCTTCCATCGCGAGTCGATGATCAAGTTCTGGGTCTCGTACCGCATCTCCGACACCCTCAGCTTCGAGTCGACCTACGGCCAGGTGCAGGGCGTGTTCTCGGGCACGACGCTGTGGCACGTGAACCTGCAGGCCGAGCCCTGGTCCGACCAGCGCTTCTCGCCGTTCCTGGGCATCGGCATCGGCCGGTTCAACAACATCCCGAACCAGAGCCTGGTCAACTTCCAGCCCACCAACGCGCGCCTGGCCGACGCCATCATCGGCGCGCGCTACCACCTCACCGACCGCTTCATGGTCCGGGCCGACTACGCGATCTACACCGCGTTCGTCTCCGACCAGCGCTCGCTCGAGTACCGCGCGGCCACCGCCGGACTCTCCTTCTTCTTCTGAGGCGCCGCCCATGATCGCCAAGAGCCGAACCATCGCCGCCAAGCGCCCGTCTCCCACCGTCCTCGCCGTGCGCGCCGGCGCGCTCACGCTGCTCGCGGGCGCCGCGCTCGCGCTGCTGGCGCACGGCGGCGCGCGCGCCGCCGACGCGCCCGCCGCCGACACCTCCGACCAGGTGATCGTGCCGCAGGTCGAGCGCCGCGAGGTGCACAAGCCCAAGTACCCGTCCAACGACTTCGAG
>DATCRO010000398.1:0-6572 GCA_036569025.1 Burkholderiaceae bacterium | reverse complement strand
GGTTCAGACATGCTGCGGCCTCGCAGGATGGGTGCGCACGGCCAGCCAGCGCAGGCCGCTGTCCGTGGCGATGATGAACATGAGCGCCGTCATGAACAGGACGAGCCCGGCGAAGCCGTGCAGGAAGCCCTGCCCGGCCTCGTCGCCGAAGTGGTACGTGATCAGCGCCAGCACCATCACGCGGATGACATTGGCGGCGAACGAGATCGGCACGATCAGGATCGCCAGCGCGATGTTGCGCAGCAGCGAGGTGTGCCGCACCACGTTGAGGTACAGCAGCCCCATCGCCTCCAGCGAGAACAGCGTGTGCAGGCCGGCGCAGGCGTCGGCCACCAGCAGCTGGTACTGGCCGATCTGCAGGATCACGCCGGTGCGCGCGATCGGATAGCCGACGCCGTACAGCACCGACGAGGCCACGCTCGAGACGGCCAGCTTCAGCGGCTGCGAGATCGCGTCGACGAAGGTCGCCGGCAGCGGGATCATGAAGATCATGAAGAACAGCGCGAATGCGCCGGCGCGCAGCTGGCGCGGGCCGCGCAGCAGCAGCATCAGGCCCGGCAGCATGAAGATGGCCGAGAGCGTCTGCGCGCTGAGGATGCGCTGCGAGCGGCCGAACGTGTAGAGCAGCAGCGCGAGCACGACCAGGGCCCAGCCCGCCAACGGCCGCGGGCGGCTGGCCGCCTCGTCGTCGATCCGATCCCACGAGCGCCAGATCAGCCAGATGCAGATCGCCAGGACGATCGGCCCCTGGCTCTGCTCGTCGCTCGCCAGCCAGATGTTGAACGACAGGTCCCACAGCGTCGGGACGTAGAGCGCCAACAGGCCGAGGACGCAGATCCACCACGGCCAGGTTCGCGGCGCGCTGAGCCGGTCGACGAGCGTCATCGCCGGGTCACAGCTCGTTCATGATCACGCCGGCCAGGCGCACGTTGCCGGCCTGGAGCGAACCGACGAGCTCCTGCAGGCGGGCGACCTTGTTGGCATCCTTGCGCGAGATGACCAGCGCGGAGCCGCAGCGCGACGCGATCACCACGCCGTCGCTGCCGAAGCACCCGGCCGGCGTGTCGACGATGACGTGGTCGAACTTGATCGAGACCTCGCGCAGCAGCATGCCGAAGCTGGGGCCCTCGACGAGCTCCAGCGGGTTGGGCGGCTGCACGCCGACGGGGATCACGTACAGGTTGGGGATGCCCGGCACCGACTTGACGACGCCCTTGCCGCCGCGGCCCGACAGCACGCCCGACAGGCCCACGCCGCCCGGCACGCCGAACACCTGGTCCAGGCGCGCGCCGCGCATGTCGGCGTCGATGACCACCACCTTGCCGCCCAGCTGCGCAAGCGCGACGGCCAGGTTGGCGCAGAAGAAGGTCTTGCCGTCGCCGGTGTCGTGGCTGACGACGGCCAGCGGCCGGCGCGTGCCCTTCTCGCCCTGCGTGCGCATCAGGATCTGGCTGCGGATGGCGCGGAACGCCTCGGCCTGGTGGCCGAACGGCTGGTTCAGCATCACCAGTTCCGGCGCGGCCTTGCGCGTCTCCTCGTCGGCGTACGCGTACTTGAACTGCTGCGCGAGCGCCTGCAGCACGTCCTCGGTGTCGGCCAGGCCCAGCGCGATGGCGGCCTCGCCGAAGCGCATGTCGTTCTCGCGCTGGTAGCGGCCGATCCGGTCGAGGTCGTCCGCCGACAGGTTGCGGGCGTCCTGGATCAGCTCGCCGATCGACTTGGTCTTGGTCGTGCTCTCGAAGCTCTGGCTGTCGCCGAGGTAGAGATCGGGTGCTTCCATCTTGGCGTTCATGCTTGCCCCTTTTCTGGCGCCGGAAGTCGTCGCCCTGAGACGACGCGATCCTGGATCATGGCCATCTGTCCCTTGAGACGACGGTTCATGTTCGGGCTCGGCATGATGCCGATCACCGGCAGGCCGAGGAAGTCGAAGGCGTCCGACGTGGTGCGCATGCGCTTGTCGAACTGTTCCTGCAGCAGCGCGGTGCCGATGCCCAGCGCCAGCGCGGCGACCAGGCCCAGCACCAACACCGACGGCACCTTGGGCGACGACGGCAGCACCGGCGTCGTGGCCTGGCTGATGACGGTGGCGCTGGCCTGGCGGTTCTGGCTCTCCAGGTTGGTCGCGCTGGCGCGGCTGTAGACCTGGTCGTACGTGCGCTGGGCGTTGTCGACGTCGCGCTGGAGCACGGCGACCTGGTCACGCGTCTCCTTGAGCTGCAGCACCTTGGCGCGCTGCGCGTCGACGGCGGCCTGGATGTCGGCCTCGCGGGCGCGGCTGACGCGCGCGTCGATGCCGATGGCGCCTGTCACGTCGCTCGTGGCATGCGCGAGCTTGGCCTTTAGCTGGGCGACCGCCGAGCGCGCTTCCTGCACCTGCGGGTGCTTGTCGCCGTAGCGCGAGGACAGCTCCTGCAGCTTGAGCTCGGCCTGCGCGAGGTCGTTCTTCAGGCCGCTGACGGTGCCGTTGGCCAGCACCTCGGACAGCTGCCCCGCGCTGCCGATCTGGCTCTGGCGGGTCGAGGCGTCGACGCGCGCGGTCTGGATCGCGACGAGCTCCTGCGTGAGGGCCGTCAGGCGGCTCATCTCGAGGTCGAAGCGGTCGTCGGAGCCGATGATGCCCTTTTCCTTCTGGAACGCCGACAGCTTGGCCTGCGCCGCCTCGAGCGCGGCGCGCGCTTCCTTCTGCTGGTCGGTGAAGAAGCCGCTGTACTGGCGCGCCGGATCGACGCGCAGCTCGATCGACGTCTCCATGTAGGCCTGCACGTACGCGTTGGCGACGGTGGCGGCGAAGCGCGCGTCCGGCGACTTGTAGCCGATGTTGATGACGTTGCTGCCGGGGTTGCTCACCTTCGGGTCGAGGCCGGCCTCGACGAAGTCGACCAGGTACTCCTGCAGCGTCATGCCGCTCTTGGCCGAGGCCCAGGCGGCGCGCATGTCGGCCAGGTCGGCGAGCTTGAGGTTCTGCACGACGCGCTGGGCGACACGGTCGCTGCGCATGATGTCGATCTGCGTGTTCAGCAGCGCGGGCGTGGCGCCGCCGTACAGCATCGTGCTGACCGGGTCGGGCTTGGCGTCGATGAGCACGGAGGCGGTGGCGGTGTAGACGCGCGTCGCGAAGACGAGGTACAGCACCGCGGCCACCAGCACGGCGGCGAACACGATCGCCGCGCTCACCCACCGTGCACGGAGGACGGCGAGGAAATGAGTGAGATTCATGGTTGGGCTCCCGTCCTCAGAACAGGCTTTCCTTGATGTAGACGACGTCGCCGTTCTTCAGCTGGTCGTCCATCGCGGGTTCGATTTGCGTCTGCTTGCCGTCCGGGCCGGTGCGCGTGATCTTGATGCCGCGCAGCGTACCGCGCGGGGTGGCGCCGCCGCCGGCCGCGACGGCCTGCATCACCGTCATGCCGCGCTCCAGGCGCAGCGCGCCCGGGTGCTGGATCTCGCCGTACAGGTAGATCTGCGGCGCGCGGTCGACGAAGATGGAATCGCCCGGGGCGATCACGATGTCTTCGGCGCCGTTCCCGGCACGGAACAGGCTGGGCATGTCGACGTCCTTGCGGAACGGCTTGCCATCGCGCGTGCCGGTGACGACGACGGTGTCCGAACCCACGCCGGCGACGATGCCGCCCGCCAGCGCCAGCACCTCGGTCAGGCGCATGCCGGTCAGGTCGAGCGGATAGCGGCCGGGCCGGCCGACCTGGCCCAGCACGTTGACCTGGTTGGCGCGCACCTGCGTCACCACGATCTGCACCTGCGGGTCCCTGACGAACTCGCGGCGCTTGAGCTCGGAGGCGATGTGCTGCTCGGCCTGGGTCACGCTCAGGCCGGCGAGCTTGACGCGGCCCAGCAGCGGGTAGCTGATGTCGCCGGTCTCGTTGACGCGCGTCTCCATGCTGAGGTCCGGGCTCTGGTACACGGTGATCTTGATCGTGTCGCCGGGGCCGATGCGCGACTGGTCGGGGTCCGCGGCGCGCGCGGCCGGCGCGGCCGGCTTCTGCTGCTGCGCGGCCTGCGCGTCCGCGAGGGACGTGCCGACCAGCGCCACCGCCGACAGGGCGATGGCCACGACGCGCAAGGCGCCGCGGGTGAATCGGGACAGGACAAGGTTCAGCATGGAGTGCTCCTTCATTTCTTGGTCGCGTCCTGCGATGCGGGCGCCGGCAGGCGCACTTGCACGGAGGAGGCCGGGGTGGCCGGCAAGCTGACGCGCACGCCCTGCGACTGAGGCAGGCTCACCTGCACGCTGGAGGACGTCGTCGTCGGCAGGGTCACCTGGACGCTCGACGCCTCGCTTGCGGCAGGCAGCGAGACGTGCGTGCCGCTCGCGGTGGTCAGGGGGGAGGGCGTGGACTCGATGTCCTTGGTGGTGGCCAGCGCCGCGCCGGAGGCGGCCAGCGCCGCGTACTGCGGGGCGTACTCGATCTTGGCGGCCGTCTTGAGCGCCGCGATGTTGCCCTCGGTGACCTTCTTGCGGCTCTCGATCGCGAGGAACTGCATGATCTTGGGGCGCGCAACGTCGAACGGCGCGGGCGCGTCGGTGCTGGAGGTCACGTAGGTCACGTGCACCTGGTCGCCGGCGGACGCCACCAGGCCGTGGCCCACGGGGATGACGGCGATCTCCTTGAGCGAGCCCATCGGGATGCGCTCGGCCGGCTGCGTGCTCTGCTGGGCGCGGAACGGCGCGCCCTGGGCCTTGAACCACGCCTCGGTCTCCTCGGGCGGCCGGCCGGCCTCGACCATCGCGCGCAGCGCCGCGATCTTGTCCTCGGGCACCTTGGCCAGGTATTCCTGCAGCGTGTAGACGCGACGCTGCCCGAACAGGTAGGGGTTGGCGTCGTAGTAGGCGTGGACGGCGGCGTCGGACGGCGGGGTGACGCTCTGCGCGGTGATGTCCACGTAGGCGCGCGCCAGCACCTCGCGGCGCGCCGCGTCGAGCGCCTGCTGCGCGCCCGGCTCCAGGTCCATCTTGGTCTTCTCGGCCTTCTCGACGATCAGCTGCTCGTCGATCAGCTGCTCGAGCACCTTGCGGCCGGCCTCTTCCTGCTGCTCGGGACGCAGGCCGCGCTCGCGCTGCAGCTTGTAGTTGATCTGGTGCACCGTGATCTCGGTGCCGTCCACGCGCGCGGCGCTCTGCGTGGTGTCCTTCTTGTGACCGGTGCACGCCGCCAGCAGCAGCACCGCGCAGACCGCGGTGGCGGTCGTGGCGGTGGAACGCATCGTCGTCTCGTTGTTCGTCATGAGTCTCACATTCCCCTGCGGCCGCGTGCGGTCCATGTCGCCGGTCAGGCGCGCCCGATGGGCTGGTAGTCGATGCCCGCGTCGCGCACGATGCGCGGCTCGTACAGGTTGCGGCCGTCGAAAATGACCGGCGTCTTGAGCGTCGTGGCGATGCGCGCGAAGTCCGGGCTGCGGAATTCCTTCCACTCGGTGACGATGGCCAGCGCGTCGGCGCCCACCAGCGCCTCGTCGGGATTCTCGGCGTAGGCGATGCGCGGCTCGTCGCCGAAGATGCGGCGCGCCTCGTTCATCGCCACCGGGTCGTAGGCAGTCACGCTGGCGCCGCGCGCGAGCAGCTCGCCGATCAGCACGCGGGCGCTGGCCTCGCGCATGTCGTCGGTGTTGGGCTTGAACGCGAGGCCCCAGACGGCGAAGCGCTTGCCGGCCAGGTCGTCGCCGAAGCGCTTGACGATCTTGCCCACCAGCACCTGCTTCTGCGCGTCGTTGGCATCTTCGACGGCCTGCAGCACCTTCAGGTCGCGGCCGCTCTCGCTGGCCGTGCGGATCAGCGCCTTGACGTCCTTGGGGAAGCACGAGCCGCCATAGCCGCAACCGGCGTACAGGAAGTGGTAGCCGATGCGAGGGTCCGAGCCGATGCCCTGGCGCACGAGCTCGATGTCGGCGCCCAGGTTCTCGGCCAGCAGCGCGAGTTCGTTCATGAACGAGATGCGCGTGGCCAGCATCGCGTTGGCGGCGTACTTGGTCAGTTCGGCGGATCGCACGTCCATCACGACGAGCTTGTCGCGATTGCGCTGGAACGGCGCGTAGACCGCGCGCAGCAGGTTGATCGCGCGATCGTCGTCGGCGCCCACCACGATGCGATCGGGCTTCATGAAGTCGTCGACCGCCGCGCCTTCCTTGAGGAACTCGGGATTGGAGGCGACGGAGAAATCGAGCGCCAGGCCGCGCGCATCGAGCTCGCCCTGGATCGCGGCCTTGACCTTGTCGGCAGTACCCACGGGCACGGTGCTCTTGTCGATGACCAGCTTGTAGTCGGTCATCAGGCGGCCGATGTTGCGCGCGGCGGCCAGCACGTACTGCAGGTCGGCGGAGCCGTCCTCGTCGGGCGGCGTGCCCACCGCGATGAACTGCAGCGTGCCGTGGGCGACGGCCACGCCGATGTCGGTCGTGAACTGCAGGCGGCCCGCGGCGGCGTTGCGCTGCACCACCTGGTCGAGGCCCGGCTCGTGGATGGGGATCTCGCCTTTGTTGAGCATGTCGATCTTGCGCGGATCCACATCCAGGCAGACGACGTGGTTGCCCATCTCCGCCAGGCAGGCTCCGGACACCAA
>DATCRO010000397.1:0-4306 GCA_036569025.1 Burkholderiaceae bacterium | reverse complement strand
CGATCGAGCACCTCGACGCGATCATCGTCGGCGCCGGGCTGTCGGGCATCGGCGCGGCCGTGCACCTGCAGACCGACTTCCCCGGCCGCCGCTTCGCGATCCTGGAAAGCCGCGCGGCGATCGGCGGCACGTGGGACCTGTTCCGCTATCCGGGCGTGCGCTCCGACTCCGACATGTTCACGCTCGGCTACGCCTTCAAGCCGTGGACGGACTCGAAGTCGCTGGCCGACGGGCCGGCCATCCGCCAGTACATCGTCGAGACGGCCGTCGAGCACGGCCTCGACCGCCAGGTGCGCTTCGACCACAAGGTGGTGCGAGCGGACTGGTCGTCGGCCGACGCGTGCTGGACGCTCGAGATCGAGCATGCCGGCCGGCGCCGCTCGCGCATCCGCTGCAACTTCCTGCTCGCGTGCAGCGGCTACTACCGCTACAGCGAGGGCCACGCGCCCGAGTTCGCCGGCGTCGCCGACTACCGGGGCCGCTTCGTGCATCCGCAGTTCTGGCCGTCCGACCTCGAGCACGCCGGCAAGCGCGTGGTCGTCATCGGCAGCGGCGCCACCGCGGTGACGCTGGTGCCCGAGATGGCGCGCAGCGCCGAACACGTGACGATGCTGCAGCGCTCGCCGACCTACGTGCTGTCGCTGCCGGGCCGCGATCCGCTCGCGGAGCGCCTGCGCCGCTGGCTGCCGCGCATGCTCGCGTACCGGCTCACGCGCACCAAGAACATCGGCGTGGCGATGCTGTTCTTCAACCTGTCGCGGCGCTGGCCGGCGATGGTGCGCAGGAACCTGATCGGGCTCGTGCGCCAGGCGCTCGGCCCGTCGCACGACGTCGACACCCATTTCACGCCGAGGTACGACCCGTGGGACCAGCGCGTGTGCTTCGTCCCCGACGGCGACCTGTTCGAGGCGATCAAGGGCAGGCGCGCGGAGGTCGTCACCGACCACGTCGACACCTTCACGCCGACCGGCATCCGCCTGCGTTCGGGCCGCGAGCTGACTGCCGACATCGTCGTCTCGGCCACGGGCCTGAAGCTGAACGTGCTGGGCGACGTCGCGTTCGCCGTGGACGGCAAGGACGTCGACTTCTCGAAGACCGTGGGCTACAAGGGCATGATGTTCAGCGGCGTGCCCAACCTGATCTACACCTTCGGCTACACGAACGCCTCGTGGACGCTCAAGGCCGACCTGACGGCCGACTACGCGTCGCGGCTGTTCGGCTACATGGACCGGCATGGCTACCGCAGCGCGATGCCCGTCGCCGCCCCCGGCCTCGAGACGCGCCCCTTCCTGGACTTCTCGTCAGGCTACGTGCAGCGTGCGCTGGAGATGATGCCCAAGCAGGGCGCCAAGGCGCCGTGGCGGCTCTACCAGAACTACCTGCTGGACCTGCTGACGCTGCGCTGGGCGCGCATCGCGGACGGGCGGCTGACGTTCCGCTAGGAGTCTGCGCGGCGGAAGGCGCCGTCGCGAGAGCGGCGAGAAGCATGGACTTTTCAGCGGCGGCGACGAACTCGTAGTGGGCGCTACATGAGAGGAGCCGCCGCTGAAAAGGCCCCGCTTATCGCCGTTCGCAGCAGGCGCCTTCTGCCGCGCAGACTCCTTGGGCCTGTTCAGTCCTCGCCGCGCAGCTCGATGCCGACGAGCGTGAACGACGCGCCGGTGCCGTCCGGCGCCACCTTGAACACGCGCTGCGCGTGCTGCACGCCGACCTTGTACAGGTGGCCACCGGCCTGCACGCCCTCGTTGTCGCAGGTCACGGGCCGGTCGCGGTCGGCCTTGCCCGAGCCTTCGTCGCGCGACTTGCCGTGCGCGTTCGTGCAATCGAGCACCGGCCCGTACCGGCCCATCGCCTCGCGGTAGAAGGCGGCCACCTTCTCGACGCTGTCGGCGCTGCGGTAGCTGACGACGGCCAGCCTGAAGCCGAACGAGCCGCCCCAGATGCCCAGCGACACGGCGCCGGCATCGCCGTCGCCATCGGTCTTCTTGACCGCGCCGGGATACAGCGGCAGGCCCACGTCCTTGGCATCGGCGCGCGCGTGCAGGTCGAGCCCCGCGGCGCGGCTCGAGCCCGCCACGAACACGGCCGCGACGACGGCGGCACACACGACGATCGCGTAACGCAGGCGGGACTGGCGGGCGGTGATCATGGGGCGTCTCCTTCAGGCTGGCGACATTCTGGAAGCCGCCGCCCTGCGGCGCCACGCCCGCCCGACGAGCCGACGGCGCGCGCGGACGAACTGCAGCGGCGCTCGATGAACGGGACGCCGGGAGACGGCGGCGCCCCGGCAGGGGTGGATCCTGCGTCTGCGCGCAGGATGACGGCCTTGCGAGCTGCGCGGGCCGGCCGCCTGCGCGTCCTATTCCGCCTTGTCGGCCTCGCGGAACTCCAACGGAAATGCCTCGCCGGCCTTGCGCGCGTTCTCCCGCTGGCGCAGCTCGACGCGGCGGATCTTGCCTGACAGCGTCTTGGGCAGCTCGCCGAACTCGACGATGCGGATGCGCTTGTACGAGGCCAGGCGCCCGCGCGCGAAGGCGAGGATGGACTGCGCGAGCTCCGGGCCGGGCGTGAAGCCGGCGCGCAGGATCAGGATGGCCTTGGGCACCGCCAGCCGGATCGGGTCGGGCGACGGGATCACCGCGGCCTCGGCCACCGCCTCGTGCTCGATCAGCACGCTCTCGAGCTCGAACGGGCTGATGCGGTAGTCGGAGGCCTTGAACACGTCGTCGGCGCGGCCGACGTAGGTGATGTAGCCGTCGGCGTCGCGGGCGGCGACGTCGCCCGTGTGGTAGTGGCCGTCGCGCATCACCTCGGCGGTCTTGGCCTCGTCGTCCAGGTAGCCCGGCATCAGGCCGGTGGGGCGGGGCGACAGCGACAGGCTGATCTCGCCCTCGTCCCCCGCGCGGCCGTCGGCGTCCAGCAGCACGACGGAATAGCCCGGCAGCGGCCGGCCCATCGAGCCGGCGCGGACCGGCTGGCCCGGCGGGTTGCCGACCTGCGCGGTCGTCTCGGTCTGGCCGTAGCCGTCGCGGATGGTGATGCCCCACGCGCGCCGGATGATGTCGATCACCTCCGGGTTGAGCGGCTCGCCGGCGCCCACGAGCTCGCGCAGCGAGGTCCTGTACTTGGCGAGGTCCTGCTGCATCAGCATGCGCCACACCGTGGGCGGCGCGCACAGCGACGTCACCTTGTTCCTGACCAGCATGTCGAGCGCGGCCGGCGGGTTGAAGCGCGCGTAGTTGTAGATGAAGATCGTCGCACCCGCGTTCCACGGCGCGAAGAAGCAGCTCCACGCGTGCTTGGCCCAGCCCGGCGAGCTGATGTTCCAGTGCACGTCGCCCGGCTTCAGGCCGATCCAGTACATGGTGCTCAGGTGGCCGACCGGATAGCTCTGGTGCGTGTGCAGCACCAGCTTGGGCTTGGACGTCGTGCCCGAGGTGAAGTACAGGAACAGCGGATCGCTCGCCCGGGTCGGCGCGTCGGGCGCGAACGTGGCCGGCGCCTGGCGCGAGGCGGCGTAGTCGTTCCAGCCGGCGGGCGCCTGGCCCGCGGCGGCGCCCACCGCCACGCGGGTGTACGCGCCGGGGAAGAGGTCGAACTTGGAAGTGGCCGAGGCCGCGCAGATCACGTGCTTGACGCCGCCGCGGTCGAAGCGGTCGGTCAGGTCATCGGTGCTCACCAGCGTGGTGGTGGGCACGATCACGGCGCCCAGCTTCATGCAGGCCAGCATCGATTCCCACAGCGCCACCTCGTTGGGCATCAGCAGCAGGACGCGGTCGCCGCGCTGCACGCCCAGGCCCCGCAGCCAGTTGGCCACCTGGTTCGAGCGCTCGGCGAGGCGCGCGAAGCTGAGCTTGTCCTCGGCGCCGCTCTCGTCGACGATCCACAGCGCGGGCGCGTCGTTGCCGCGGGCGAGCACGTCGAAATGGTCGAGCGCCCAGTTGAACTCGGTCAGCTGCGGCCAGCGGAAGTCGCGGTACGCCGTGGCGTAGTCCTCGCGGTGCTGTAGCAGGAAGTCGCGCGCGGCCAGGAAGGCGGCGGCGCCGGTGCCGGGGGATGCGGTCATGCGTCGTGTCTCCGTGCGCCGTCCATCGGGTGGCGATGGCGGCGGTCGTCGTGGGCGGAGCGCCGTCCGGCGGCGTTCTCGGACGACGAGCATACGGGAGCCGGCCGACGCCCGCCTGACAAGGGCCCGCAGCCATTTTTCGAGCGCGCGGGAATGAACGGCAGGGGCGCGCGCGTCGTTTCAAGGCGGGCGTCGCGCGATGGCGGGTTACGCCTACGGCTAACCCGCCCTACAGGGACG
>DATCRO010000396.1:0-5434 GCA_036569025.1 Burkholderiaceae bacterium | reverse complement strand
GCGCACCTGTTCGCCGAGGCCACCGACAAGTTCGCCGCGCTCGGCGCGACGGTGGTGGGCGTGTCGCACGACGACATCGCCACGCAGATCAAGTTCTCCAAGGAAGAGTGCCGCGACAAGTTCGCCGTCGCCGCCGACCCCGAGTCGGCCATCATCAAGTCCTATGACGCCAAGATGGCCGTGATGCCCTACTCCGACCGCATCTCGTACGTGATCACGCCGGATGACAAGGTGCTGTACGTCTACTCCAGCCTCGATCCCGCGGACCACGTCAATCGCACGATGAAGGCGGTGCAGGACTGGCGGGCGACGCACAAGATGTGAGGCGCCACGAAGCGCGATGAAGAACGGGGCCCGCGGGCCCCGTCGTCGTTTCCGGAGACCCGCCGTCGGCGAGCCAGGTCGTCACCGCCGAGGCGTCATCCTGCGCGGAGCGAAGCGCAGTCGCAGGATCAATCTCGCGAGGGACGGCGTGACCCACCCCTGCCGGGGCGTCCCAGGGCACGGCCGGACGGGCCGCGTCAGTTCAGCAACGCGCTCGCGAACTCGCGCGCGCTGAAGGTCTGCAGGTCCTCCAGCTTCTCGCCCACGCCGATGAAGTAGACCGGGATCGGCCTGGCGTGCGCCTGCGCGGCGCGCTCGCGCGACCACAGCGCGATGGCGGCCAGCACGCCGCCCTTGGCGGTGCCGTCGAGCTTGGTGACCACCAGGCCCGTGAGGCCCAGCGCCGCGTCGAAGGACTTGACCTGCTCCAGCGCGTTCTGGCCCGTGTTGCCGTCGATCACCAGCAGCACCTCGTGCGGCGCGGTCTCGTCGGCCTTGGTGATGACGCGCTTGATCTTCCTGAGCTCCTCCATCAGGTGGAGCTGCGTCGGCAGGCGGCCGGCCGTGTCGGCGATGACGACGTCGCAGCCGCGCGCCTTGCCGGCCCGCACCGAGTCGAACGTCACCGACGCCGGGTCGCCGCCTTCCTGGCTGACGATCTCGACCTGGTTGCGGTCCGCCCAGACCTCGAGCTGCTCGCGCGCGGCGGCGCGGAAGGTGTCGGCCGCCGCCAGCAGCACCTTGCACTTCGCCTCCGCGAGATGGCGCGTGAGCTTGCCGATGCTGGTCGTCTTGCCGGCGCCGTTGACGCCCGCGACCATGATGACGGTCGGCTGGTGCTCGCCCACCATCAGCGAGCGCTCCAGCGGCGACAGCAGGTCGACGATGGCGTCGGCCAGCAGCGCCTTGACCTGCGCGGGCTCGGTCGCGCCGGCCGCCTTCACGCGCTGCTTCAGGTCCTTGAGCAGGTGCTCGGTGGCGCGCACGCCGGCATCGGCCATCAGCAGCGCGGACTCGAGCTCCTCGTACAACTCGTCGTCGATGCGCGCGCCGGTGAACACCTGCGCGATGCCCGAGCCCGTGCGCGCCAGGCCCTTGCGCAGGCGCTGGAACCAGGCCTCGCGCGGGGCCTCGGCAACGGGCGCCGTTGCCGGCGCCATCGGTGCGACGGGGGCCGGCGGCGTCGCGGCCGGCGCGGGGGCGCCGGTGAAAACGCGCTTGAGGAAGTCGAGCGGCGCCGACGGCGGCTCGGCGGCGACAGGCGGCGGAGTCGCGGGCGCGGGCGCAGGTGCCTGTGCAGGCGCGGGTGCCGGCACGAACGCCTGGGCCGGCGCGGGCGCCTGGACGGGCGCATGCGGCGGCGCGGGCGTCGATACCGACACGGGCGCCGGCGGCTCGGCCGTCGGCGCGACGTCCGGCATGCGCTGCGTCTCCCACGGGGAGCCCGATTCGGATTTCTTGCGGAAGAAGCTGAACATGAGGGGAAGCGGTCTCAAGGAGGCATCGCGGCGACTCGCCGCCCGCGCCCGGCCTGGGACGCGCGACGTTCAATGGTCGGGGCAGTCGGGCACGATGCAAGCCCGAAAGGTCTTTTTCGACATTGTGCCGCCAACCCCTTCCCTTGCCACCAAAAAGTCGCATACAATGGCAGGCTTGGCGCTTTAGCTCAGCCGGTTAGAGCGACGGAATCATAATCCGCAGGTCCGGGGTTCGAATCCCTGAAGCGCCACCAGAACCGAAAGCCCGCAGTGCATCCGCGCTGCGGGCTTTTTCCTTGGCGGACGCGCTTGGCCGCCGCGCCAAGCCCCGCCAAGCCCAGGTAGTCGTCAGGCCGGCCAGCAGAGGCGCTTGAGCGGGACGATGTGCTTGATCTGGGCGTCCGTGGCGTCGTAGTGCTCGATCAGGGCGAACGACATGATCAAGCGTCCACACGGCGAGCGGAATGGATGCGCGCTTCGCACCATCCCCATCCGCGCCATTTCATCCTCCCGGCGTCTCGTCCACGCTCCTCCCGATCGATTCGGTGGACTCCTGGAATGGCGCGTTCTGCAATGACTCGTCCGCTTCATCGGCGCGGACAGGCAAGCGGGCGCGACGACTGCTCCCTGTCGACGATCACGCCACAGATTCAGGAGCCCCCCATGATCCGCAAGCTCAGCAGCGGCCAGTACCGCCTGTATTCACGCAAGCTCGACCCCAAGACCGGCAAGCGGCGCAATCTCGGCACCTTCGACTCGCGCGAACAGGCCGAGAAGCACGAGCGCGAGGTGCAATATTTCAAGCGGCACTGAACGGCCGCCCCCGACGCGCGCGGCGCCGGCCCCCCCTATCTTGAAGGGCCGCTTCATCCTTTCGGGGGATGAAAAGCGGGCGCGATCGCTCACCATGCTGGCTGCGCGACCGGACGGGCCGCGCAGCCCGAGCGACCGCGCCAGGGGCAGCGCGGCGACACGAGCGTGCTCGGCTTCGATTCCGCATGCCCCAGGGGGAGAGGAATCATGCCTGCCAACGCGCTCCTGTTCCAGCTGGCGTTCTCGTCCATCGTCATCACCGCCTTCGGCTATCGCCAGTTCAACACCTGGACGAAGGGCGAGTCGTGCCGGGCGACGTCCGACTCCGAACTGCTGGCCTTCGCGCCGCCGCGCAGCTTCACGCCGCTGTGGCGCTTCCTGGCCACGGCCGCCCTGTACTGCCTGACGCTGGTCGTGCTGTACCTGGTCGTGTTCGTGATGCTGTACAACGGATCGATGTCGGGCTTCGAGGTGCTCGAGGTGTCCGGCGTCACGCAGGCCAACGCGTGGCTGGTCGCGCTGCTCATCGTCACCGGCCTGTCGCCGATGCTGCCCGTGTTCTCCAACGTCGAACAGGCCGTGCGCGAGGTGATGCACAACTGGGCGGTGGTGCCGGCCAAGGCGCAGGACATGGCCAACGAACTCGCGTCGCCGACGACGACCTTCGAGCTGGACGAGGCCTTCCTGCGCAGCACCGTCATGCCGCGGCTGGGCAAGCCGTTCACGCGCAGCGACTTCACCGAGGGCCGCGCCGTCACCGTCGCGCAGAAGTGGTGCCGCCTGAAGATGCTGCTGCTCAAGTTCGCGCCGCCGGACCAGGACGGGCTCGAGGCGCCGCGCTTCAAGTCGCCCTACGCCACGCGCTTCGTGAGCGACTGCAAGGCGCTCGAGCGCGACATCCACGACTTCGCCGAAACGTCGCCCGAGCTGCTTCGCACGCTCGGCGGCTCGCCGGCGGCGGTGCTGCTGTCGGAACGGCTCGACCAGATGCAGCACCGGCTGTTCGTGCTGATGTGCTGTGCCGCGTTCGCCGCCGCGCGCTCGGTCGAGGAGGTGGTGCGCTACTTCCGCAAGAGCTACGGCATCGGCGTCGGGCACGTGCAGCTGTCGTCTGCGCCGTTCGACCCGATCCTGGACACCCTGATCGCGGTGACGCTGACCGTGCTGCTGATCTCGCTGGCCTTCACCATGACCCATCGCGACAGCCCGGTGCACGTGCGCCCCTTCCTGTGGGCCGCGAACGCCTTCTGCGTGCACGGCGCGGGACTGCTGGTCGGCTGGCTCGTGTTCTCGCGCCGGCGCGAGGAGTCCGAGACCTGGGTCGATCCGCGCGACACGCCGGTGAGCCGCAGGCTGCTGCTGGCGTGCATCGTCCTCGCGTTCAGCCTGGCCGCGATCCCGACCCTCCTGACCTCGGTCACGGCGTCGCTCCTGAACGGCTCGACCAAGCCCCTGCTGACGTTGACCAGCGACGCGCTGCTGCGGACGTGGCCCTGGGCGTTCCTCGGTTCGGCCACCGCCGTGGCGACGTTCATCCACCTCGAGCGCACCGCCAACGGCGTCGCGAGCCTGCGCCTGCGGGCGTTCTCGGCCGCGGCGCAGGCCGGCACCAACATCACCATCGCACTGGTCATCCTCGGGGTGTTCACGCGCCCGGGCGAGGCGCCGCCCGACCTGCTCGCGAACCTGGCCCTGCCCGTGTACCAGCTGGTGATCGTGCTGACCGGCGCCATCGGCGTCGTGCTGGGGTTCTTCCTGCCGCGGGTCGTCCATGGCCATGGCCTGGACCGGCGCGCCGGCGTCGCGCGCTTCCCGGTCGACGGCGAGCGCGCGCGGGCGACGTTCACGTACTGCGGCCGGCAGGTGCCGGTGACGGTCGCCCACCTGTCGCTGTCCGGGGCCGTGCTGGAACTGGCGCATGCGCATGTCGACGTCGTGCCCGGAAGGCAGGGCGTGCTGACGCTGGTCGACGGCGCCGCGATCAGCGTGCATGTCGCGCGGCTGCTGCCGCCCGAGGAGGACGAGTCGGCCACCGTGACCCCGCGGCGCTTCGCCGTGCGCCATGCGGCCATGCACGGCCCCGTCGCGGCGGGCTCGGGCACCGCCGGCAAGCTGCACCGCTTCCTGGGCAGCCTGGCGCCGCAGCCCGCGGCCTCCTGAGCCCGAAGACAGAAGGCCCCTGCTCTCCTCGCGGATCCAGGGGCCTCGCCGCCGCGCGCGGCCCTCGCGAGCCGCGTCGCCCTCGTCAGTACAGCGGCACGTCGTCGCCGCCGGCACGCGGGGCGCCGAAGTCGATCACGAAGTTGTGGAACGGCTGCGTCGCGGCCACGCCCAGCACGCCCGCGGCGAAGGTGCCCGAGGCGATCACCTCGTTGCCCGCGGCGATGGCGGTCAGGCCGTCGTGCGCGTAGTGGATCGCGCTGGCCGGGGCGCTGACGGCCACGCCGTCGACCGAGAACGTGCCCGGCGCGCTCGCCGAGGCGGCCACCGGCGCGGGCGTCGCGTCGACCGGGCCGGCGACCTCGCTGAACGTCGAGGCCGGCCAGATCGCGAACGACAGCGCCTGCAGCACGCCGCCGGAGTCCTTGGCGGCCTTCACCGCCACGTGCTGCGACGCGCTCGAGGCCAGGTAGGCCTGGAACGTGGTGATGTTGAACGGGTTGCTCTGGGGGTCGTCGTCCATCCAGTGCCAGCTCTGGCGGTCGGACAGGCGCGTCTGGTCGCTGACGACGATCGTCTGGCCCAGCACCGTCACGTTGAACGTGCCGCCGACCGTGCCGGCCGCCACCGCGGTGACGTCGCCCGCGAACGCGTAGCTG
>DATCRO010000395.1:0-3891 GCA_036569025.1 Burkholderiaceae bacterium | reverse complement strand
GGCCCGCGGCAAGGCCAAGATGAGTGCCCTCGGCGCCGCCATGCATAAGCTCGCGCAATTGTGCTTCGGCGTCGTTCACACAGGCCAGCCCTATCGCGCTGATTGGCCTGTCAAGGCTTGACGCCCGAGACGGTATCTACGGGATACGTGCTGAATCGCGTGCATTCGCAGGGCGGGCTAGCCGAAGGCGTAAGCCGCCATGCCCGCGCCGCAATCACCTCAATGCGTGAAACCGATCTTCGCGCGCCGCCCGCCCGCCGCCGGCAGGTCGTCCAGGCGGATCGCCTCGCACCCCGCCAGCCGTGCATTCCCGAAACCCGTCATCAGCGCGCGCCGCATCTCGCGCGGCGCCAGCTCGGCCAGGCGATCGAGCACGTCGTCGCGCGGCGTCGCATCGAAGCGCTGGCCCCAGTCGTGGTCGGCGCGGATCTCGGCGTACAGGCGCTGCGCGATCGCCCGCGCCGCGGCGTGGTCGGGCGCCTGCACCTGGTAGACGTTCATGCGGTTGAGGATGGGCTCGGGGATCGCGCGTTCGTCGTTGGCGGTGGCCACCCAGATCACCTGGCTCGCGTCGATCGGCACCTCGGCGAATTCGTCGATGAACGTCTCGGCGGTGTCGTGCTCCATCAGCGAGTAGAGCGCGCCCAGCGGATCGTACGCATGCTCGGCGCGCGCCTTGTCGATCTCGTCGATCACCATCACCGGGTTGGCGTATTCGCCGTCGACCAGCGTCTCGAACACCTTGCCGGGCCGCGCGCCCTTCCACTGGCTGGAGGCACCGCTCAGCACCCAGCCGGCGGTCAGCGAGCTCATCGAGATGAAGCCCATGCCGGTGCCCAGCAGCTCGGCCACCTCGCGCGCGAAGTGCGTCTTGCCGACGCCCGGCGGCCCGAGCAGCAGGATGGGCGTGATCTCCAGGGCGTCGCGGCTGTCCTGGCACAGCGCGATCTGGCGCTTGACGTCGTCGAGCGCGTCATGGAAGTTGGGCAGCTCGTCGTACAGGTGGTCCATCGCCGGCAGGCCGGCCGGCTTCACCTGGAAGCGGTCGGCGCCTTTCTCCAGCATGCGCTCGTAGGTGCTGCGCAGCGTCTCGTGCTCGGTCTGCGCCTGCAGGCGCGCGAGCCGCTGGCTGACGGCCTCCAGCCGGTACAGCGACCGCATGCGGGCGATCGGGATCCGCGGGGCGCGGGTCTCGGTGGACGTGTCGTTCGCTGCAATCAAGATGACCTCCGGCAAGTGCGGGCATGGTCCAACCCATTGGATCGCACACGCCGGGGGCCGACGCTTCGAACAGCGGGGCTGGATGCCTTCAGTTGCTGTTTTAGCAAACACCGTGCCCTGCTGTCGAGCTTGCGCGCGTGACACGCGTCACGCCCGAGCGGCCGCGCGCGGGCGGAACGCATCCAGTCCCTGCCCGGCCGCGTAGTCCCCTTGTCGCCGCGCCCGTTCCGGTGCGCCGTGGCAGGACCCATGCAGCTTCGACGCACCACTTCCGTCCCGTCCATCATCGCGCCGCTTGCCGGGAGACGCCCGCGCGCGGCACACTGGCCCGCGCCGTCCCGGCCCGCGGGCGCAACCAGGAACCCCCTTCGTGAAAGCGATCGCTCCATGACCGCGTCCGCGCTCAAGAAAGCGGACGAGCTCGAGTCCCGGCTGGCCGACTGGCTCGCGCGCTGCGCCCTGGGCGACCGCCAGGCCTTCCGCCAACTGTACGACGCCACGGCGCCGCGCCTGCTGGGCGTCGTCGCGCAACTGGTGGGCCGCGGCGCGCTGGCCGAGGACCTGCTGCAGGACGTGTACGTGCGCATCTGGAAGGCCGCCGGCCAGTACCGAGCCGGCGCCGGCTCGCCGATGGCGTGGATGGCGGCCGCCGCGCGCTACCGCGCCATCGACCACCTGCGCTCGCGCGGCGCGCGTCCCGAGGTGGCCGTCGCCGACCTGCCGTCGCACGGCGGCATGGACGACGGCGACGACGACCCCACGCACCGCATGCCCGATCCGGGCCCCGGTCCCGCCCAGCGCGTCGAGGCGCGCTCGGAGGCCGAGGCCGTGCAGGGCTGCCTGGGCACGCTGCAGGGCTCGCAGCAGCAGTCGATCTCGCTCGCGTACTACCAGGGACTGAGCCACGGCGAGATCGCCGAGCACCTCGGCGCGCCACTGGGCTCGGTCAAGACCTGGGTGCGGCGTGGCCTGATCGCGCTGAAGGCCTGCCTCGAAAGTTGCGGGTGGGCGGCATGAACATCGTCACCCCCGATCTGGCCGACCGCCTCGCGGCCGAATACGTGCTGGGCACGCTGGCCGGCGGCGCGCGCCGACGCTTCGATGCGCTGCTGCCCGCGCACCCGGCGCTGCGCCATGCGGTGGACGCCTGGGAGCAGCGGCTCCTGCCGATGGCGCTCAGGACCGAGTCGGTGCAGCCGGCGCCGCGCGTATGGACAGGCATCGAGGCGCAGCTGGGCTGGCGCGCGCCGGCCCGGCCGTCGCCGTGGCGCCTGCGCTTCTGGCAGGCCTTCGCCACCTTGGCCACGGTCGCCGCCGTCGTGCTGGGCACCGCGCCCCGCCACGAGCCGGTGGCCGCGCCGATGATCGTCGTGCTGCACGCCACGAAGGGCAGCGAGACCATCGTGGCCGGCCTGAGCCCCGACCACCGCCAGCTGTCCATCCAGCCGCTGCAGAAGGTGGCGCTCGCCTCCGACCAGTCCCTCGAGCTGTGGGCCCTCAAGAAGGACGGGCCGCCGGCCTCGCTGGGCCTGATCGCGGCCGACAAGCTGACGGCCATCCAGCCCAGGTCGCTGCCCAGGGACACCAAGGGCCTGGCCGTCTCGCTCGAACCGCTGGGCGGCTCGCCGACGGGCGCGCCGACCGGGCCGGTGCTGTTCGTGGGTGACCTGACGCTGTGAAACGGCGGCGCGTCCGGATCGCGCATGAAGGAAAGGGGCGCCCGCGGGCGCCCCCTTCGTTCCCGATGATCATCCGATATGTCAGGGCAGCGCGTTCAGCGCCGCACGCGTCGGCACGGAGAAGTTGTAGCCGTCGTGCCTGTCCCAGTTGATGGACCACGTCATCGCGCCGCGGAAGGTCGGATAGGCCTTGGCCGGCTTGATGGTGTTGCAGCCCTGCAGCCTGGTCAGGCAGTTGAGCGTGTTGGCGACCACCGTCGACGTCACGAAGCCGGTGTTGGCCGAGCTGGGGCCCGAGGGCACGCCGAAGGCCACCTGGTCGGGACGCAGGCCGTTGAAGTGCCAGCCGGTGCCGTACGCCACGCTGAAGCCCTCGATCAGCATCAGGCTGCCCGCGACGAGGCCGTCCACGGTGCCTTCCTGCACCTGCTGGTTGCTCGCGTTGTCGTAGGTGAAGCCGCCGTTGTTGTAGTACTGCACGTGGATCTCGGTCAGATCGTTGCGCAGCGCATCGATGATGGGCAGGTACGCGCCCCAGATCGAGCCGTAGGCGACGTAGCCACCTTGCACGTACGGGTGCTCCGGCGCCATCGACAGGTAGAAGTTCGGCCCCACCTTGGCCTTGAGCTGCTGCATCGCGGTGACCAGGTTGGTCTGGATCGCGGTGCCTTGCGAGACGCCGGTCTCCAGGTCGAGGTCGATGCCGTCGAAGCCGTACTTCTGGATGATAGCGTAGGCGCTGTTGACGAAGTTCGTCACCATCGTCGCGTTGTCCAGCGAGATCGAGCCGTTCTGGCCGCCCACCGACAGCACCACCTTCTTGCCCGCCTTGCGCTTGGCGGCCACGTCGGCGATGAACTGTGCGTCGGTGCCCGCGTTCGGGTCGACGGTGAAGCTGATGTTGCCGTTGCCCGCGTTGTCGGCGAACGAGACGATGATGGTGTCCCAGTTGTTCGACACCTGCGAGATCGGGAACGTCGCGCCCGACGGG
>DATCRO010000394.1:0-3838 GCA_036569025.1 Burkholderiaceae bacterium | reverse complement strand
GACGACGTTCGGCGCCTCGCGGCACATGAACTCGATCGCGTCCTGGTCGCCGAGCCAGTCGGAGCCCTTGATCGTGTCGTAGAAGTGGTAGTGCCAGTTGTCCTCGCTCATGTTGCCCAGCGAGGCGCCGATGCCGCCCTGCGCCGCGACGGTGTGCGAGCGGGTGGGGAACACCTTGGACAGAACGGCCACGTTCAGGCCCGCGCGCGCCAGCTGCAGCGAGGCACGCATGCCCGAGCCGCCGGCGCCGACGATCACGACGTCGAACTTGCGCTTGGTGATGGAAGAGGCGACGGACATTCTCTGATTCTCCAGAGGACTTGCAGGGCCCAGCCGGCGCAGCCGACGAGCCAGACGATGGCGGCCACCTGCAGCACGAGGCGAGCGGCCATCGGCTGGACGTAGTCCATCAGCACGTCGCGCACGCCCACCCAGGCGTGCCAGAGGATGGAGGCGATGGTGACGAAGGTGAGCACCTTCATCCACTGGTGCGCGAAGATCGCGCCCCACTTGAGGTAGCTCATCTCGCCGGGCGTCAGGCACTGCACGACCAGGACGATGGTGAACAGCGCCATGATGACGGCGGTGGCGCGCTGCACCAGCCAGTCGCGCAGGCCGTAGTGGGCGCCGACGACGAGGCGCTTGGAACCGTAGTTGGTGGACATGTTGGTCGGGTCCCGATCAGTAGCCGATGAACAGCTTGTAGGCGAAGACGAGCGTCAGCACGAGGGCCGCGCCGATGGCCACCAGCGCGGAGACGCGGCCGAACTCCTTGTCGACCGTGTGCGTGAAGTCCATGTACAGGTGGCGCACGCCTGCGCAGAAGTGCTGCAGGAAGCCCCAGATCAGCGCGAGCGCGGCAAGCTTGACGATGAACGCCGGCACGAAGCCGATGCCGCCGATGAAGGCGTTGCGGAACTGGTCGAACGAGACCTCGTCGGTGACGCTGGTGTCGAACATCCAGATCACGAACGGCATCAGGATGATCAGGACGAGGCCGCTGACGCGGTGCAGGATGGACACCCATCCGGCCGGCGGGAGCCGGTACTGGGTCGCGTCGACCAGGCGCATCTGCCCCGGCCGTTTCTTGATCGCCTTCGCGTCAGCCATGATTGTGGTTCCTTGTCGTTGTCGTCTGGGCGGCGCCGACGGCGCACCACCTGGGCGGTGCCGCCGTCGCCGGAAGGCGTCGGGGCCCGGTAAAACCCGCGAATTTTATGGCAACGCAACATGCGGTGCCCAAGTCGGGATTGGAGCGCGCCGAACGTCGCTTTTGCAACGAAACGCGGGTGCGGGCCGCGGTCGGCAAACGGGTGTTCGGCGCCGTCATCTTCAGTTCAGCGCGTTGCGGTAGTAGTGGCGGTCGGTGCGGTACAGGCCGCGCCGCAGCTCGACCGGCTTGTCGCCGTACGTGTACGACAGGCGCTCGACCGACAGCAACGGCGTGCCCTCGGCCACCGCCAGCACCTCGGCCGTCGCCGCGTCGGCCGCGACCGCGCGGATCTTCTCCTCGGCGCGGATCATGCGCACGCCGAACTCGGCCTCGAACATCTCGTACATCGGACCGACGTAGTCGCGCAGGCGCTCGGCGGTCAGGCCCTTGAACGGGCCGGCCGGCAGCCAGATCTCGTCGAGCACCACGGGGATGTCGTCCTGCAGCAGCGTGCGCCGCACGAGGATCGCGCCCTCGGTGCCCTTCAGGTCGAGCGCGCGTGCGATCGGCGCCGGCGGGCGCATGCGCTTGCAGTCGATGAAGTGGCGCGCCATGCCCCTGGGCTTGGCGTCGTCTGGCGCCAGGCGCAGGAAGCGGTACTGGATCTGCTCCTCCGCGTGCGTGGCCACGAAGGTGCCCTTGCCCTGGCGGCGCACGACGAGGTTCTCGGTGGCCAGCTCGTCGATCGCCTTGCGCACCGTGCCCTGGCTGACGCGGTAGCGCGCGGCCAGGTCGGTCTCGGCGGGGATCGCCTCGCCGGGCTTCCACTCGCCTTCCTGCAGGCTGCGCGTGATCAGCAGCTTGATCTGCTGGTACAGCGGGCTGAAGGCGGGGCCGGACGGATCCGAGGACATGGGGCGGGCAAGGGGGACGCGGGCAGGGAGGGCCGCGGACGGACGCACGGCCGCCGCGATTGCAACACGGCAGGCGGGGGCCGTCCAACATTGTCCGGAGCATCCGACTTCCCATGTCATGTATAAGACATAAGATGATTGACCCTGTGCGGGTTTTTCCCCGGGACCGCAGTAAACTGCGCGTTGCCGTCCCGGGCCCGGCCGCACGCCGGACGCACCCGCGCCAGTTCCCGGAAAGGGTGACGCCGTCACCGTTCCACCATCCGTCCTTCCTCTCGTCTCGGAGACTTTTCCATGAGCAAGACCCCCGTTCGCGTCGCCGTCACCGGCGCCGCTGGCCAGATCGGCTACGCCCTGCTGTTCCGCATCGCCTCGGGCGAGATGCTGGGCAAGGACCAGCCGGTGATCCTGCAACTGCTCGAGATCCCCGACGAGAAGGCCCAGAAGGCGCTCAAGGGCGTGATGATGGAGCTCGACGACTGCGCATTCCCGCTGCTGGCCGGCATGGAAGCCCACTCCGACCCGATGACCGCGTTCAAGGACACGGACTACGCGCTGCTCGTCGGCGCCCGCCCCCGCGGCCCCGGCATGGAACGCGCCGACCTGCTGGCCGCCAACGCGCAGATCTTCACGGCGCAAGGCAAGGCGCTGGACAAGGTCGCCTCGCGCAACGTCAAGGTGCTGGTCGTCGGCAACCCCGCCAACACCAACGCCTACATCGCGATGAAGAGCGCCCCGAGCCTGCCGCGCGAGAACTTCACCGCCATGCTGCGCCTGGACCACAACCGCGCGTTGACCCAGGTCGCACAGAAGACCGGCACCAAGGTCGCCGACATCGAGAAGCTGGCCGTGTGGGGCAACCACTCGCCCACCATGTACGCCGACTACCGCTTCGCCACCGTGAACGGCAAGAGCGTCAAGGACCTGATCAACGACCAGGTCTGGAACGCCGACACGTTCCTGCCGACGGTCGGCAAGCGCGGCGCCGCCATCATCGAGGCGCGCGGCGTCTCGTCGGCCGCCTCGGCCGCCAACGCCGCCATCGACCACATGCGCGACTGGGCGCTGGGCACCCAGGGCAAGTGGGTCACGATGGGCGTGCCCTCCAACGGCGAATACGGCATCCCCAAGGACGTCATGTTCGGCTTCCCGGTCACCACCGAGAACGGCAAGTACAAGATCGTCGAAGGCCTGGCCATCGACGAGTTCAGCCAGGAACGCATCAACAAGACCCTCAAGGAACTGCAGGACGAGCAGGCCGGCGTGTCGCACCTGCTGTAATGCCTTGCAAGGCGCCTCGCATGAGGCGCCGCATGGAGCTATCCTGAACGCGCGGCCTCGTCCGCGCGTTTTTCATTTCCGAGCCAGCCGATGACCACCGCCTCCCATCCGCGCGACGTCCTGTTCGACGACGGCGACCCCACCACCTCGCTGCCCGTCTGCGACCACTACTCCGGCGTCGAGGTGCGCATGAGGAAGAGCCTGGAGTTGCAGGGCGAGCTCGGGCCGGTGTTCGACGTGACGCTCGACGGCGAGGACGGCGCCAAGGCGGGCGGCGAGGTGGAACATGCGCACCTGATCGCCGAGCTGGTGCAGTCCACCGCCAACCGCTTCGACCGCGTCGGCGCCCGCATCGTGCCGCGCGGGCATCCGGCCTTCGAGAAGATGCTCGAAGTGCTGCTGCACGACGCCGGCGAGCGGCTGGCCTACCTCATGATCCCCAAGCCGCTGGACGCCGCCGACTTCGAGGCAGCGGCACACACGGTGGACG